>NZ_JBHVOC010000011.1:0-247172 GCF_044142145.1 Streptomyces sp. BK79 | reverse complement strand
CGCGCCGATCTTCTGCTTCACCTGCGCCAGCGAAGGGTTCGTCAGCGTCGAACCGTCCGGGAAGAGAACGGTCGGCACCGTCTGGTTCCCGCCGTTCGCCTTCTCCACGAACGCGGCGGACTCCGGGTCCTGCTCGATGTTGATCTCGGTGTACGCGATGCCCTCGCGGTCCATCTGGCCCTTCAGCCGACGGCAGTAGCCGCACCACGTGGTGCTGTACATCGTCACAGTGCCCGGCATGTCTCTCGTGCTCCTTCGGCGGCTCGGGAATGAGTGCGCACCGGGTGAACGTCCGCGGCGGCGCCGCCATTCCCGGCGCGGCTCCGGAGCGCCCGCGGCACGTGACGCCGGTCGCATTGATACGACTATCAGTGCGCCCCTGTGGACAACCGGCTCACCCGTCTCCCGCGACCTGGCAGCATGTCTGTGTGACAGCAGCAACGCACTCCACCCTCTTCCCGCAGGTACCGGACACGGCCGACGCGGTGCTCGAAGGGCTCGACCCCGAGCAGCGCGAGGTGGCGACCACCCTGCGCGGCCCGGTGTGCGTGCTGGCGGGCGCCGGCACCGGCAAGACCAGGGCGATCACCCACCGCATCGCCTACGGGGTGCGCGCCGGCATCCTCCAGCCCTCCAGCGTGCTCGCGGTCACCTTCACCAACCGCGCCGCCGGTGAGATGCGCGGCCGGCTGCGCCAGCTCGGCGCCGGGGGCGTCCAGGCCCGCACCTTCCACTCGGCGGCGCTGCGTCAGCTCCAGTACTTCTGGCCGAAAGCGATCGGCGGCTCCCTGCCCAGGATCGTCGACCGCAAGATCCAACTCGTCGCCGACGCGGCCGCCGCCTGCCGCATCCGCCTCGACCGGGGCGAGCTGCGCGACGCCACCGCCGAGATCGAGTGGTCCAAGGTGACCCAGACCGCCCCCGCCGACTACGCCGCCGCGGTGGCCGAGGCCGGCCGGGAGGCGCCCCGGGATCCGGCCGAGATCGCCCAGCTCTACGCCGCCTACGAGGACCTCAAGCGCGGGCGCGGTGTCATCGACTTCGAGGACGTGCTGCTGCTGACGGTGGCCGTCCTCCAGGACCGGCAGGACGTCGCCGAACAGGTCCGCGCCCAGTACCAGCACTTCGTGGTCGACGAGTACCAGGACGTCAGCCCCCTCCAGCAGCGGCTGCTGGAGCTGTGGCTCGGCGACCGCGACGACCTGTGCGTGGTCGGCGACGCCAGCCAGACGATCTATTCGTTCACGGGAGCAACCCCCGACCACCTGCTCGACTTCCGGGCCCGCCACCCCGGAGCCACCGTCGTCAAGCTGGTCCGCGACTACCGCTCCACCCCCCAGGTCGTCCACCTCGCCAACGGTCTGCTCGCCCAGGCGCGGGGCCGCGCCGCCGACCACCGCCTGGAGCTGGTCTCCCAGCGCTCCGCGGGCCCCGAGCCCGTCTACGCCGAGTACACCGACGAGCCGGCCGAGGCCGAGGGCGCCGCCCGCCGCATCCGGGAACTCATCGACTCGGGCGTTCCGGCCGCCGAGATCGCCGTGCTCTTCCGGACCAATTCCCAGTCGGAGACCTACGAGCAGGCGCTCGCCGACGCCGGGGTCCCCTACCAGCTGCGCGGAGCCGAGCGCTTCTTCGACCGTCCCGAGGTGCGCAAGGCCAACAGCTCGCTCCGGGCCGCGGCCCGCTTCGGCGGCAACGACGCCCTGCTCGACGACGCCGTCGACCTGCCCTCCCAGGTGCGCGCGGTGCTGTCGGGGGAGGGCTGGACCCCGCAGCCCCCGGCCGGGTCCGGCGCCGTCCGTGAACGCTGGGAGTCGCTGGCCGCCCTGGTCAACCTCGCCCAGGACTTCGCCGCCGCCAGAGCGGGCGCAACGCTCGGCGACCTCGTGGCCGAGCTGGACGAGCGGGCGGGCGCCCAGCACGCCCCGACGGTGCAGGGCGTCACCCTTGCCTCACTGCACTCGGCCAAGGGCCTGGAGTGGGACGTCGTCTTCCTGGTCGGTGTGGCCGAGGGCATGATGCCGATCACCTACGCAAAGACCGACGAGCAGATCGAGGAGGAGCGCCGTCTCCTCTACGTCGGTGTCACCCGCGCGCGCGAACGCCTGCACCTGTCCTGGGCGCTCGCCCGCTCGCCCGGCGGCCGTCCGAGCCGTCGTCCGAGCCGCTTCCTGAGGGGACTGCGGCCCGGCTCGGGCACGGCGGGCGGGCGTCCGGCCGCCGGTGGCCCCGGAGGTGTCGAGCGAGGCTCCGGCGGCAGCGCCGCGGTCGCCGCCCCGAGACGGACCCAGCGGACCCCGGCCCGCTGCCGGGTCTGCGGACGCACGCTCACCGACGCGGGCGAGATGAAGCTGATGCGCTGCGAGGACTGCCCGTCCGACATGGACGAAGGCGTGTACGAGCGGCTGCGCGAGTGGCGCGCGGTCCAGGCGGGACGCAGTGGACAGCCCGCGTTCTGCGTCTTCACCGACAAGACGCTGATGGCCATCGCCGAGTCGGTCCCGGAGGACGAGCGCGAGCTGGCACGGATCCCGGGCGTCGGGGCACGCAAGCTCAACCGCTACGGAGCCGATGTCCTCGCCATCTGCGCAGGCCAGGACGGAGCGGGACTTGACGGGGCGGGCTGATTCCAACTCGTCGAAAAAATAGTTTGCGCATGCCCCAGGAATCCCCATAGGTTCTTGGTCACGGGAACAGTGGCCTTCCCGGAGGCCCTGAATCCGTGTTGTACTTGCATATCCGCGGACTGGTTCGCCCAGTCCCCCGAGACGCCGAGAGGAGGCGAGCCCAGTGATCAGCATCAACACCAGCTCCATCGTCAGCTCCACCGCCAAACTGACCGATCGCTCGGCCGTCTCCCTGTGTGTCCTCGGCGCTTCCAACCCGGGCACCGGTCTGTCCGGCATTCGTGCCGTGCGTCCGGCCTCCGCCTCCGTTGTGCCCGCGGGCCTTCCCGTCCGTGAGCGCAGCGAGCGACCGACCAAGGCACTGGAAGCAGCAGTAACGGCACAGGCGCAGGCCTATGCCTTTACCGCGACCGGTGCCGGATTCCGGAAGCAGACGACGCAGCACCACCTGATGTGGGCCTTCCGTGGGCCAGAACCCTGGAGTGATCCAGCCTGACTTGATCAGGCCGGCGCCTTCAGGGCCGCGGAACCCCATCCGGGATCCGCGGCCCTTCTGTTTGTCCCCGAACGGGGACGACAGCACGAAGGAGCCTCGGGACAAGAAAAGAACCCGGTACCAAAGCCGCCACCCGGCCGACCGGCCGGAACGACCAGACGAGGAAGACACCCCGTGCAACTCGAAGCGCACGCCCCGTCCGTACCGCACTCCGAGACGATCCCCAAGCCCTGTTCCACGGAGGACCCCACCTTGACCCCGCTCACCGCGCTGACCGCGCTCGACGACGCCATCGAGAACCTCGGGGTGCCCGTCCCCTGCCGTTCCTACGACCCGGAGGTCTTCTTCGCCGAGTCGCCGGCGGACGTCGAGTACGCCAAGTCCCTCTGCCGCACCTGCCCGCTGATCGAGGCCTGCCTGGCCGGCGCCAAAGAGCGGCGCGAGCCGTGGGGCGTCTGGGGTGGCGAGCTGTTCGTGCAGGGTGTCGTCGTCGCCCGGAAGCGGCCTCGTGGCCGCCCGCGCAAGAACCCGGTCTCGGCATGAACATCACAGGAACGATCGACCGTCCCCTCACGTACGACCCCACGAAGCAGGCCCCGATGAAGCCGTCCACCCACGACATCGCAGGCACCACGCCTGAAGACTTCACCACCAGCGACGCGAAGGACTCGCGTCAGAACAGGACGCGTGAGATGCAACTCATCCCAGAAGCCCTGGCTCGTGCGCATATGCACGACCGCCTGCATGAGGCCGAGCGGGAACGCCGGGCCCTGAGCCTGGTGACCGCTCGCCGGATGCAGCGTCGGGCCGAGCGCGCCTCGCTGCGCGCCCGGCGTGCGCTCGCCATGGCGGTCATGCAGTAGAGATTCACCCGAAGCGGTGGCCTCCCGACGCGAAGCTCACCCCCACGGGGCGTTCGGCCCCGGAGACTCACGCCTCCGCAGCCGACTCCTCCCCGGCGTACTCGCCCGCCTCGTGCTCGTCCTCCTCGGGGACGAATCCCACCAGCCACTCCTCCAGCTCGTCGCGCAGCCGCACGGTCGCTCCCAGCTGGCACAGCACGCCGATGGTGCTCAAGGTCACGCGGTGGATGAGGAGATAGGCCGGCGGCAGGTTGAGCTGCTTGGCCAACTGGTACGCGGGGGAGCGGGGATCGCCGATCCGGGCCGCCTGGCTCCTCATCCAGCCGCGGGTGAACGTGAACGCGTCGACCCGGGCCGGTTCGATGATCGGCAGGAGGTAGTCGAGGACGGCGTCGGGGTCCAGCTCTATCGACTCCTTGACGAAGCCCTCCGCGCAGAGCATCTCGTAGACGGCGTCCGCCTCGCCGTCCAGCGTCATGCGCAGTGCCTCCCCTATCGGCTCGGGCAGTCCGCCCGGGAGGCGGTCGACCGTGCCGAAGTCCAGGACACCCAGGCGCCAGTCGTCCTCGCCCTCCGGCCCGCCGGGCAGCAGACGGAAGTTGCCGGGGTGCGGGTCGGCGTGCAGGAGCCCGGTGCGTGCCGGGCCCGAGAAGAGGAAGTGGGCCAGGAGCTGGCCGGCCCGGTCGCGCTGCTCCGGTGTGCCGTCCGCGATGACCTCCGACAGGGGGGTGCCGTCGATCCACTCGGTGACCAGCACCTGCTCGCACTGGTGGACGACGTCCGGCACCACGATGTCCGGATCGTCCGCGAACTCCTCGGCGTGCGTCCGCTGGGCCTGTGCCTCCAGGCCGTAGTCCAGTTCCTCGGAGACGCGGTCCTTCAGCTCCGTGATCAGCGGTTTGACGTCCATGCCGGGAACCAGGGGGCCCAGCAGGCGGGCGAAGCGGCTGAGCTGGTTCAGGTCGGACAACAGCGCCTCGCCGGCACCCGGGTACTGCACCTTGACCGCCACCTCGCGGCCGTCGTGCCACACCGCCCGGTGCACCTGACCGATCGAGGCGGCCGCGGCGGGCTTGTCCTCGAACTCCAGGAACAGGTCCTGCCAGTCCTCGCCGATCCGTTCCGCGAGGACGGCGTGCACCGTGCGCGTCGGCATCGGGGGTGCCGCCTCCTGCAGCTTGGTCAGCGCCGCCCGGTAGGGACCGGCGACCTCCTCGGGCAGCGCGGACTCGAAGACGGACAGGGCCTGTCCGAACTTCATCGCCCCGCCCTTGAGCTCGCCCAGCACCTTGAACAGCTGCTCCGCGGTCCGCTGCTGCAGCTGCTGGCCGACGATCTCCGCGGACTCGCCCACGATTCTCTTGCCCAGCCCCCAGGTAGCCCGCCCGGCGAAGCCGAGCGGGAGCGCGGCGAGCTTGGCGGTCCGGGTGACCGCCTTGCGCGGAAGATCAGACATGCGCCCTCCAAGTCCCAGCCGGCCGTGCCGGTTCTGCCTCGCGGCGTACTTCCGTCGACGGCCCTTGCCCAGCCATTGTCGCGCGCTGCTCCCGATCCTCGGGTGTGTGTTCCCGCTTACCTTTTCCGGCGGCCCCGCAGGGACACGCGGGATGCGCCCGGACCGGCCGTGTCCGCCATCGCAGACCGGGCAGCGAGACCTCCCAGCGCACGCCGGTACTCGAGGGAGTCCGTCCGTCCAGGAAGGCGAGCGCGTGGGCCGCAGCCAGTCCGGCGACCGTGGTGGCCAGGGAGAGGTCACAGGGCCGCACCTGCTGCCGGCCGCCGGAGCGCCACTGCGCCACCAGGCGGGCCCAGGCCGGATCCCGGTCGGTGCGGTCCGCGTGCAGACAGCCCGCGCATCCCGTCTCGCCGGGCAGGACGAGGGGGCCGACGACACCGGTGCCCTCCACGACGCCGGCGTACAGGTGAGGCGTGCCGGAGGCCATGAGCGGTTCCACGGCGGCCGGGTCGGGGGTGTGCACCGCCACGTCGTCGCGCGGGGCGACGACCACCAGGGAGAAACCCGCGGCACCGTCCTCGGGCGAGGAGGCGGCGCGCCGGCGCGGGGGCCGGTCGGGGGCGGCCCGGCGGACGACACGGCGGGCCGTCTCGTCCCGGCGGTCGCCGACCGCCTCGGCGGGGAGCCCGCCGGGAGCGACGTCCCAGGGCTCGACGCGCCCGCCGTCGAGCACGTCGACCTCACCGACGCCCGCGCCCGACAACAGCCCGGCCAGCACCGCGCCCACCCGCCCCGCGCCCCGCACCCGGACCCGCACGGCGCGCCGGGCGGCCAGCTGTCTCATCGCGTCCCCGGGTGCGGAGGTGGTCAGGGACAGCGAGGCCAGGTCGGGGCGGAGCCGGTCGAGGACCTCCTTCTTCTCCCGCAGGGCGTCGGCGTCCGGCCCGCCGCCGCGGGAGTCGTCGAGGAGCCCGGCCCGGGCCAGCCCCTCCACCACCCGGTCGACGTGTCCGTCCGGCAGGTCCATGCGGCGTCCCTCCTCGCGCAGGAGATCCGGTCCGCGGGTGCCGTTGAGCAGGTCCAGGAAGCTGCCCGTCGCCGTGTCCACCGGGCCGAGCGTCAGCGCGTGCGCCGGTGTCATCCCGAACTGCACCGTGTTGAGATCACGCCAGCCGCGCCTGAGCGCGGGCTTCACCATCGGATGCATGCCTGGTCCCCCCGTACTTCTCCGGACGTCCTCGGACGTCCCCGTGCGGCCGGCGGGAGGTCGTCGCGGGCCGGTTGGTGCTCCGGGCCGCGGATCCGCCGGCGAGTGCCAGCATGCCTGGCTGCGCGGCGGGGCGTCGAAAGTTGTCCACAGGCGGCACTGTTCGTCGTACAAATCAGTCGTACACCTCACCGCAAGGCCGGGGATCCGCACCGAACCATTCCGGAGCCGGGACTTCCCCGTGTGCAGCGGGTAACGTCGTGGCGTGTCCGCCGACCCACTGCACCGCGCCGGGGCGCCCCAGCGCACACCGACGAACCCGCCGCCTCACGGCTCGGGAGTGAGCGCGATCGAGGTCCGCAGGAGCACCCGGCGCCGCCGGACGGTCTCCGCGTACCGCGAGGGCGATCGCACCGTCGTGCTGATCCCCGCCCGGATGTCCGAGGCGGAGGAGCAACGCTGGGTGACCGTCATGCTGGACAAGCTGGCCGCGCAGGAGAGCAAACGCGTCCTCGGCGACGCCGAGCTGGCCGCGCGCGCGGAGCGCCTGTCGGAGCAGTACTTCGGCGGACGGGCCCGGGCCGCCTCGGTCCGCTGGGTGACGAACCAGAACACGCGCTGGGGCTCGTGCACCCCGGCCGAGGGAAGCATCCGGTTGTCGCACCGCCTCCAGGGCATGCCCGAGTACGTCGTCGACTACGTCCTCCTCCACGAGCTGGCGCACCTGCTCGTCCCCGGGCACGGGCCCCGGTTCTGGCGGCTGCTGGAGGCGTACCCCCGCACCGAGCGCGCCCGCGGCTACCTGGAGGGCGTGGTCGCCGCCGACCGGCTGCCGCACGTCCCCGGCGCCCGCAGCGAGTAGCGCGCGCCCCCCGAGCGCGCGCCCCCGAGCACGCCCGGCGCGGTGTCCGGCACGGGCGCGCACGGGTTGTGTACCGGGTCTGTACCGACATCCTCCGGTGTCGGCGTTTGCAGTTAGCCTGGCGCGACGCACTCACATTCGGATGGGGGACGGTCGTAACGCATGGCCAGGGAATTCCAACGCGGCCACAAGGCCAGGATCAGTGACCTCACCGCGGGCACGGATCTGTACGTAGGCGTGCAGATCTCCGGCCCCGGGCTGAGCTTCGACATCAGCTGCTTCGGACTCGACGCCGACGAACGGCTCTCCGACGACCGGTACTTCGTCTTCTTCAACCAGCCGAAGACCCCCGAGGAGTCCATCCAGCTCCTGGGTGCGCAGGCGGGCGACACGGAGTCCTTCCGGGTCACCCTCGACAGGATCCCGCCGCGGATCCAGAAGCTGTCCTTCACGGCGACGATCGACGGCGCCGGGCAGATGTCGCAGGTCGGCCCCGGATACATCCGGATCGTCGCGGGCGGCGAAGAGGTGGCCCGGTACCCGTTCAGCGGGTCCGAGTTCTCCACCGAGCGTGCCGTGATGCTGGGTGACTTCTATCTGAAGGACGTGTGGCGTTTCGCCGCCGTGGGGCAGGGCTTCGACGGCGGGCTGGACGCCCTGCTGAGGAACTTCGGCGGCGAGGTCGCCGAGGAGGAGCCGCCCGCGCCGCAGCAGGCACAGCAGCCGCAGGGCGGCGCCGTGCCGGGCTTCGCCCCGCCCGCCCAGACCTCGGCACCCCCGGCGTTCGGCGCCCCCAGCGCCCCCGCCCCGGCTCCGGTGCCCGCGCCCGCTCCCGCGCCGCAGGGCTTCGCGCCTCCGCCGGGAGCCACGCCGCCCGCAGCCACGCCGCCCCCGGCCCCCGCTCCGGCACCGGGGCCCGACGTGCACGCCGCGCAGACCATCGTCGCCCCCATGCACACGCCGCCGGGCGGCTCCCCGGTGCCGCCGCCGGCCCCGGCGCCCGCGCCCTACGGGCAGCCGGCACAGCCCGGTCAGCAGCCGTCGCCGTACGGCCAGGTCCCCGGCCAGACCGCCCCGCCGCCCCCCGGGTACGGTCAGCCTCCGGCCCCCCAGGCCCCAGGTCCGCCCCCCGGCTACGGTCAGCCGTCCCCGCCTCCCGGCTACGGCCAGCAGGCCCCTTATGGAGCGCCGCAGGGCGCCCCGCAGGCCGCGTCGCCGCAGCTCGCGCCCCAGGGAGCCGGTGTGACGGCCGCGCTCCAGCAGTTCCGCGAGACGGCGACCGGGCAGCGCTGGACCCAGCAGAACAAGAAGCTGGTCCGTGTCGACCTCGGCGCGGAAGGCCAGCCCGTGCTGGCCCGGCAGGGCAGCATGGTGCTCTACCAGGGCAAGGTCGACTTCAGCTACAAGGGCGCCGGATTCGCCGGCCGGGTCGTGGGCAACGCCACCGGCCAGGAGATGCAGCTGATGCGCTGCACCGGCAAGGGACAGGTGTTCCTCGCCGACAACTCCTCGATGCTGCACCCCATCGAGCTCCAGGGCGACGCCATCTGTGTCTCCGCGGAGAACGTCCTCGCCTTCGACGAGAGCCTCCAGTACGAGGTCCGCCGCATCGAGGGGCACGGCATCCCCGGTGGCGCGCTGTTCACGATGCAGTTCCAGGGCACCGGCACGATCGTCGTCAAGACGCACGGCGTGCCCGTGGTGCTGCCGGTCACGCCCACCACGTTCGCCGACTGCAACGCCGTCGTCGCCTGGTCGGCCGCCGCCCAGGTGGTCGTCTCCAGCCAGGTGCGAATGCGCCGCAATTCCTACGCCGGTGACACGGGCGAGAGCGTGAACCTGCAGTTCCGGGCGGCACCCGGCAACTTCGTCGTCGTCCAGCCGTACGAGATCTGAGGGAGAGCCCGACATGAACCAGCCGCTCGCGGGCTACGCTCCCGCACCGGTCACCGCGCGCATGGAGAACCACGGCAACCACATGCTGAAGGTCGCCATGCAGACCGGCAACGACCTCCTCGCGCGCGTGGGCTCGATGGTCGCCTACGAGGGCTTCGTCCAGTACGAGCCCAACCCGCCGGCCGTCCGCCAGATCGCCAAGGACTGGATGACCGGCGAGGGCGCTCCCCTGATGAAGTGCTCCGGCGACGGACTGCTCTACCTCGCCGACTACGGCGCGAACGTCGTCGTCATCAACCTCAACGGCGACGGGATCTCCGTCAACGCCACCAACCTGCTCGCCTTCGACGCCCACCTGACGTGGGGCGTGGAGCGGGTCAAGGGCCTGGCGAAGTTCGCCGGACAGGGCCTGTGGAACACCAAGATCTCCGGGCAGGGCTGGGTCGCGCTCACCTCCCGGGGCAAGCCGATCGTGGTGGACTGCGGCGGTGGCGAGGACGAGACGTACGTCGACCCGGACGCGCTCGTCGCCTGGTCCCCGAACCTCAAGGTGAAGGGCAAGCGCAGCTTCAAGGCGCAGTCACTGATCGGCCGCGGCAGCGGCGAGGCCTACCAGATGGCCTTCTCCGGTCAGGGCATCGTCGTCGTCCAGCCCAGCGAGGACAGCACCGACCGTCTCCGGGTCCGGGGCTGAGGGGGAGCCAGAACATCATGCAGAGCCCGCTTTTCGCCTACAACGACCAGCAGACCCAGGAAGCCTGGAGCCTGCAGAACAAGCACATGCTCCGCGTCGCCCTGACGGGCCACGACGACGTGCTCGCCCGCAAGGGCACGATGGTCGCCTACCAGGGGCTCGTCGAGTTCGACGCCGAGTACCAGAGCAACAACCAGTCGCGCGCGCGTGCCCGCACCGGTGAGGGTCTGGACCTGATGCGCTGCCACGGGCAGGGCACGGTCTTCTTCGCGAACCTGGCCCAGTGCGTCCACGTGATGGAGGTCGACCAGGAGGGCCTGACCGTCGACAGCAGCTACGTGCTGGCGATGGACTCGTCCCTGCATCACGAGGTCATCGCGGTGGACAGCCTCTACGGCATCTCCGGCTCGGGGAAGTACCAGCTCAACATCACCGGCCGGGGCAAGGTGGCCCTGATGACCTCGGGCTCCCCGCTGCTCATGCGGGTGACGCCCGACAAGTACGTCAACTGCGACGCCGACGCGATCGTCGCCTGGTCGACCGGCCTGCGCGTGCAGATGCAGGCCCAGACCCACTCCTCCGGGGTGTGGCGGCGCCGGGGCAGCACCGGTGAGGGCTGGGAGCTGAGCTTCATGGGCAGCGGCTTCGCCCTCGTCCAGCCCAGCGAACTGCTGCCGCCGCAGAACGCGCAGATCGGCTCGGGCGCCGCCGCGCAGTACGGCATGGGCCAGCAGGGCGCCCGGGGGCAGAACCAGGGCAACGTCTGGAGCTGAGCGCGCCGGACTCGTGCACAGTCCGTAAGGGGTGATCGCAAGGCGGTCACCCCTTACGGCGTCACAGCCGGGCGCGGGTCGCCTCCAGCAGGCGTACGACCGACTCGTCGGCCACGTCGGCGACCTCGTCGTACGGGAACCAGCGCAGGTCGAGGGACTCGTCACTGATGGCCTCCACGGCGTCCGCCGGGGCCAGGGCCGCGTACTGGACGTCCAGGTGCCAGGCGCAGGGCGTGTGGTGGCGGTCCAGCCGCACGGGGCCGCCGGGCAGCAGGGTCAGTCCGGCGATGCCCGACTCCTCCGTGCCCTCGCGCAGAGCGGCCCGCGCCAGGGTCTCGTCGACCGGCTCGCAGTGGCCGCCCATCTGCAGCCACATGCGCAGCTTCCTGTGCAGGGTGAGCAGGACCCGCCCGCGCGCCGGGTCGACGACCAGGGCGCTCGCCGTGACGTGCCCGTCCCCGCAGGCCTTCCACATGCCGTCGGGGTGCGTCGCGAGATGGTCCAGGTAGACCTGGCGCAGCTCGTCCTGGCCCTCGTACTCCTTCAGGACCAGGACCGCGTCGTCGTGGAGGCTCACTCGGTGCCGTCGTCCTTGCCGCCGGCCCCGGGCTCGGTCCGGCCCTGCTCGTCCGGGCCCTTGCCGTCCTTCTTCTTCAGGTCGGGCTTGCCCGCGGCCTCGCCGAGCATCTTGTCCAGCTCGGAGAAGTCGAGCTGCTCGCGGTGGACGAAGCCGTCGGGGTCGTCCAGGTCGGTGGCCGTCGGCAGCATGTCCGGGTGGGCCCACAGGCCGTCCCGGCCGTCGACACCGCGCGCGTCCGTCAGGGACGCCCACAGGCGGGAGGCGTCGCGCAGGCGGCGCGGGCGCAGCTCCAGGCCGATCAGCGTGGCGAACGTCTGCTCCGCCGGGCCGCCCGAGGCGCGACGGCGGCGCAGGGTCTCGCGCAGCGCGTCGGCCGAGGACAGGCGCGGCTTGGCGGCGGCGTGCACCACCGCGTCCACCCAGCCCTCGACCAGTGCCAGAGCCGTCTCCAGGCGGGCCAGGGCCGCCTTCTGCTCCGGGGTGTCCTCCGGCTGGAACATGCCCTGCTGGAGAGCTTCCTGCAGCTGCTCGGGGTTCTGCGGGTCGAACTGGCCGACCACGTCCTCCAGCTTCGCGGTGTCGACCTTGATCCCGCGCGCGTAGCCGTCGACCGCGCCGAACAGGTGCGAGCGCAGCCACGGCACGTGCGCGAAGAGGCGCTGGTGGGCGGCCTCACGCAGGGCGAGATACAGCCGCACCTCCTCCTGCGGCACGCCGAGGTCCTTGCCGAACGCCTCGATGTTCACCGGCAGCAGCGCGGCCTTGCCGACCGGGCCGAGCGGCAGGCCCACGTCGGTCGAGCCGACGACCTCACCGGCGAGCACGCCGACGGCCTGCCCGATCTGCGTGCCGAACATGGCGCCGCCCATGGAGCGCATCATGCCGATCAGCGGGCCGGCCATGGCCTGCATCTCCTCGGGCAGCACGTCGCCCATGGCGGTGCCGACGCGCTCGGCGACCGGGTCGACCAGCTCCCGCCACGCGGGCAGCGTCGCCTCGACCCACTCCGCGCGGCTCCACGCCACCGCGGTGCCCGCGCCCGACGGCAGCGCGGTCGCGTCGTCCAGCCACAGGTCGGCCAGGCGGACGGCCTCCTGGACGGCATTGCGCTCGGCGGGGCCGACGCTGGCGTCCTTGGTGCCGTCCGGTGTGCCCTGGGAGACCGTCTGGCGGGCGATCTGCTTGGCCATGTCCCAGTTCACCGGACCGCCCTCGTAGGAGAGCATCTGACCGAGCTGCTGGAACGCGGCGCCCAGGTCGGTGGGGTTCATGGAACCGAACATGGCGGCGAACGGATTGTCCGCGCCGGGGCCGCCCAGGCCTCCGGCTCCGGTCATGCCGAAACCGAACGGGTTGGCCGGTCCCTGACCACCGCCGCTCTGCTGGTCCTTCTTCTTGCCCTCGTCGCCGTCGTCCGGCTCCTCCGGCGGAAGGCCGAATCCGAATGGGGTGTCACTCACGGGGTTCCTCGGCTGGTAAGGCCGCCGGTTCTTTCCGGCGGCACGGCTGCCCGACTTCACCACCCAGCGTAGACACCCGGGGCGGATCGGGCCTCGGTGCTTCGCCGACTGACGGCCTGCGGCAGGATGGATGCCACCTGGTACGTACGCGTCGAGCGCGCCCGTACTGAAGACAACCGCTGGAGACGCCCGGTGAGTTCCCCAGATCCGCAGGTTCGCGCAGCGCGAAACCAGTCAACCAGTTCCCCCCGCCCCGGCGCGCGCGGACCCGTCGTCGCGGTCACCGGTGCCGCGTCCGGGATCGGGGCGCTGCTCGTCGAGCGGCTCGCCGCGTCCGACGAGGTCAGGCAGGTCGTGGCCATCGACGAACGGCGCGGCGAGTGCGCGGCGGCGCGGTGGCAGATCCTGGACGTGCGGGACCCGGCCATCGCGGAGAAGCTGCGCGGCGCCGACGTGGTCGTGCACCTGGCGCTCGATCTCGACCTGGAGACCGACGCCGCCGCCCGGACGGCCTACAACGTCCGGGGGACGCAGACCGTCCTGACCGCCGCCGCGGCCGCCGGGGTGCACCGGGTCGTGCTGTGCACCTCCGCGATGGTCTACGGCGCCCTCCCGGACAACGAGCTGCCGCTGTCCGAGGACGCCGAGCTGCGCGCCACCGCCGAGGCCACGGGCGTCGGCGACCTGCTGGAGATCGAGCGCCTCGCGCGGCGCGCGCCGCGGGCGCACCCCGGCCTCAACGTGACCGTCGTCCGGCCGGCCGTGCTGGTCGGAGGCATGGACACCGCGCTGACCAGGTACTTCGAGTCCCCCCGGCTGCTGGTCGTGGCCGGGTCGCGGCCCGCCTGGCAGTTCTGCCACGTCGACGACCTGTGCAGCGCCCTGGAGTACGCCGTCCTGGAGAAGGCCGACGGGGAACTCGCCGTCGGCTGCGACGGCTGGCTGGAGCAGGAGGAGGTCGAGGAGCTCAGCGGCATCCGCCGGATGGAGCTGCCGTCGACGGTGGCGCTCGGCGCGGCGGCCCGCCTGCACCGGATCGGCCTGACGCCCTCCCCGGCCGGGGACCTGGCGTACACGATGTACCCCTGGGTGGTGAGCGGCAGCCGGCTGCACGACGCCGGGTGGCGGCCCAAGTACACCAACGAGGAGGTGCTCGCCGAACTGCTGGAGGAGGTCTCCGGGCGGCACACGGTCGCCGGGCGGCGCCTCGGACGCAAGGACGCGACGGCGGCGGGTGCCGCGGGCGCGACGGTGGCGCTGCTGGGCGCGGCCGCGGTGGTGCGGCGGGCGCGGAAGGCACGGCGACGGATCTGAGCACGACACCGGGCGCCGGTCCGAGCCGGTCATCCGCCCTGTAGAGGCTCCGGACCTGTAGGAGGCTCCAAAGCGGTACGCGCGCGTGCCGGGCGATGACGCTATTCCGCGCCGTCCGTGCCGTGGGGCACGATGGACGCATGGCAACCACGAACGACCACCCCGGTGAGCTGGCCGCGTCCGATCCCGTCAAGTTGATCGGCATCCGGGAGACCCCCCTCTCCGTGGACGAGGTCTTCCGCGCGGTCGGCGACGACGCCGCCGGCGGCACCGCGCTGTTCGTGGGGACGGTGCGCAACCACGACGGGGGCACCGACGTCGACCGGCTCGGCTATTCGTGCCATCCCAGCGCCGAGGCCGAGATGCGGCGGATCGCCGAGAAGGTCGTCGCGGAGTACCCCGTACGGGCGCTCGCCGCCGTCCACCGGGTGGGGGACCTCGAGGTCGGGGACCTCGCCGTGGTCGTCGCCGTGTCCTGTCCGCACCGGGGCGAGGCGTTCGACGCCTGCCGGCGGCTGATCGACGACCTGAAGCACGAGGTGCCGATCTGGAAGCACCAGACGTTCTCCGACGGCACCGAGGAGTGGGTCGGCGCCTGCTGAGAGCGTCGTGCGTGCCCCGGACGGCCCACACGCCGTCCCCCGTCGCTCCGGTTGCGTAACCGGCACCCCGGCGTGAGCGTTGTCACTGCGGATGGTTAATCTGCTGATCAGTCAGTCGCGGACGCTCATGGGGTTGGGAGGTCGGCATGGCAGCGCTTGCCTGGTTGCTGATTCCGCTGGTGGCCGCTGTCGGCGCGGGCTTGTGGGGCAGTTGGGCCAACCGGACCCGGAAGGCCCGCAGCGACGGCCCTGAGCTGGACGGATACGCCCGTTTCCGCGAGGCCATGGAGAAGCCCCGCACCGGCGCCTGACCGGACCGCCCTGACGGTGTTCCGACAGCCGCGTCCCGTACTGTCGTGCCATGCCACGCCGCACCGCGACGATGCTCGCCTCCACCCTGATGCTGATCGCGCTCCTGTGCGCGGGTGTGTTCATCCCCGTGCCGTACTCGGAGATGTCCCCGGGGCCGACGGTGAACACGCTCGGGGACCACGACGGCGAGCCGGTGCTGCAGATCGACGGGCACAAGACCTATGAGGCGAGCGGCCACCTGAACATGACCACCGTCCGGGTCACCAGCGCCGAGTACAAGATGAACCTCGTGGAGGCGGTCTACGGCTGGCTGGCCCACGACAACCGGGTCGTGCCGCACGACACCCTCTACCCGGACGGCAAGACCGAGGAAGAGGCCACCCAGGAGAACGCCGAGGAGTTCAGCCAGTCCCAGGAGAGCGCCAAGGTCGCCGCCCTGAAGGCGCTCGACGTCCCGGTGAAGTCCTGGGTGGTCGTCTCCACGGTGGTCAAGGACTCCCCGGCGCAGGGCAGGCTGCACGCCGGCGACGTGATCAAGGCCGTGGACGGCACGGCCGTCACGAAGCCCGCCGACGTCGCCGAGCTGGTGACGAAGCACGAGCCCGGACAGGACGTCACCTTCACGATCGTGCCCGCCAAGGAGCAGGCCGCCGCCGAGAAGGAGCGCCGGACGCCCACCGGGACCCAGGAGGTCACGATCTCCACCGCCGCCTCGCAGGACGCCGGCAAGAAGCGCGCCATCGTGGGGATCTCCGCCGGGACCGACCACACGTTCCCGTTCTCCATCGACATCAAGCTGGCCGACGTCGGCGGCCCGAGCGCCGGTCTGATGTTCGCCCTCGGCATCTACGACAAGCTCACGCCGGGCGACCTGACCGGCGGGAAGTTCGTGGCCGGCACCGGGACGATCGACGACAACGGCAAGGTCGGCCCGATCGGCGGCATCGGGATGAAGACCATCGGCGCGCGGGCCAAGGGCGCCCAGTACTTCCTGACGCCCGCCGACAACTGCGCGGCCGCGGCCGCGGACGTCCCCGACGGGCTCACCCTCGTGAAGGTGGACACCATCGACGACGCCCTCGGCGCGCTGGGAGACATCCGCTCGGGGAAGACCGCCGGCCTGCCGGAGTGCGCGACGGGCTGAGGACCGGCGGCCGGACGACAGCCCGCACGCGACCCGGAACTACTCCTCGAAGGTCGCCGAGAGGGCCTGTGCCAGACCCGGCACCAGGTCGGAGCCGGTCAGGACCTCCGTGGCGGTGTCCTTCTCGCGCAGCCGCAGGGCCGAGTCGCGGGCGCCGTCGCGCAGCACCGCGACCGTCATGCGGACCTCCTGACGGTCCGGGTGCTCCGCCACCCACTGCGCGAGCTTCGCCTCGTTCAGGCCCTCCGGTACCTGGGCCTCGGCGGACGGCGGCAGCATCAGGCGCTCCACGGCGAGCGCGCAGCCGACGACCGCGTCGGGCCAGGCGATGGTGCCGAGGAACTCGTCGAGCGGCTGGTCCGTTGGAATCTCGTCCTGCTCGATCGGGGTCAGGCCGGCGCTCTCCGACTCGTCCCGCAGACCGAGCCGGTCCGCGAGCGAGGGCTGATCGGCCTTCAGCCGTGCGGTGTCGACAAGTGCAAAGAGGCGTGCGGGCTGGTCCCAGCCGAGGCCGGAGACGTACTCGTCGATCTCGAGTACGGCCCGGGTGAGGGGGCTCGCTGCCATGGGGGTGTTGGACATGGTCACAATCCTGCCTCGTTACTGGCCCGAATCGGGAACCGAGTAAACGATGAGTAAGTTGCATAAGTGTGGGCCCACGATCACGGGGGCGCACGGGGGGCCCACGAACCCGAGGGCCTGACGGATCAACAGCGAACTTCGAGGTGCGCACCTTGGCTTTCCAGATGCCGGACCGCGGCGGAGGCCCCCCGTCGGGGCCGCGGATCAGAGTGGGCCGCCCGTCCCGGCGTGTCCGAACCCTGCTGATGACTCTTGGTGTCCTCGCCGTGCTCGGCATGGCGTTCACCATGTTCGCGGGATTCTGGACGGACTGGCTCTGGTACCGGTCGGTCCACTACTCGTCGGTCTTCACGACGACCCTGTGGACCAAGATCGGACTCTTCTTCGTCTTCGGCCTGCTCATGGCCCTGGCCGTCGGGTTCAACATCTGGCTGGCCCACCGGCTGCGGCCGCCGCTGAGCGCCATGTCGATGGAGCAGCAGAACCTCGACCGGTACCGGATGGGCATCGCCCCGTACAAGAAGTGGCTGCTGCTCGGGATCACCGCCCTGGTCGGCCTGATCGCCGGCGCCTCCGCGTCCGGTCAGTGGCGGACCTGGCTGATGTGGGTCAACGGCGTGTCCTTCGGGCAGAAGGACCCCCAGTTCAAGCTGGACGTCTCCTTCTACGCCTTCGACCTGCCCTGGTACCGGTTCCTGCTCGGCTTCGGCTTCGCCGCCGTGATCATCTCGGTGATCGCCGCCGCGCTCACCCACTACCTCTACGGCGGGCTGCGCGTCACCAGCCCGGGCGCGCGCGCCACGGCCGCGGCCACCGGGCACCTGTCGGTGCTCCTCGGCGTCTTCGTCGCCCTCAAGGCGGTCGCCTACTGGCTCGACCGGTACGGGCTGGCGGTGAAGTCCAGCGACTTCAAGGCGACCGACAGCTGGACGGGCCTCAGGTACGTCGACGCCAACGCCTACCTGCCGGCCAAGACCATCCTGTTCTGCATCGCCGTCATCTGCGCGCTGCTGTTCTTCGCCACCCTGTGGCGCCGCACCTGGCAGCTGCCCGTGATCGGCTTCGGCCTGATGGTCCTGTCCGCGATCCTCATCGGCGGCCTGTACCCGGCGCTGGTCCAGAAGTTCCAGGTCCAGCCGAACGAGCAGGCCAAGGAAGCGCCGTACGTCGAGAAGAACCTGAAGGCGACACGCGACGCCTACGGCATCGAGGGCACCCAGGTCACCGAGTACCCGGGCGTCAGCCAGACCAAGGACAAGACCAAGCTCCGGGACGACGCGGACGCCGCCGCGTCCATCCGGATCATGGACCCGAACATCATCTCGCCGACGTTCCAGCAGCTCCAGCAGATGCGTAACTACTACGCGTTCCCGACCAACCTGGACGTCGACCGCTACGCCAAGGACGGCAAGGACCAGGACACGGTCATCGGTCTGCGCGAGCTGAACCTCGCGGGCATCCCGAAGAAGAACTGGATCAACAACCACTTCCGCTACACCCACGGCTACGGCGTCGTCGCGGCCAAGGGCACCGAGGTGGACTCCGAGGGCCGCCCGGTCTTCACCGAGTCCGACCTGCCGTCCCAGGGCGACCTCGGGACGTACGAGCAGCGGATCTACTACGGCGAGAAGACCACCACGTACTCGATCGTCGGCGGTCCCCAGAAGGAGATCGACTACTCCGACGACAACGGGGAGAAGACCTTCAGCTACAAGGGCGACGGCGGGGTCGACCTGTCCAACCCGATCAACCGGGCGGCGTACGCGGCGGCCTTCAGCGAGCCGCAGATCCTGTACTCCGGCGCGATCGGCGAGGGCTCGCGGATCCTCTACAACCGCACGCCCAAGGAGCGCGTCGAGGCGGTCGCCCCGTGGCTGACCATCGACGGTGACGCCTACCCCGCGGTGGTGGACGGCCGGATCCAGTGGGTCGTCGACGCGTACACCACGACGAACGGCTATCCGTACGCGTCCCGTACGACGCTCGGCGACACCACCGCCGACTCGCTGACGGCGGCCAACGACCAGCGCGCGGTGGTGGCCCAGCAGAACCAGGTCAACTACATCCGCAACTCCGTGAAGGCGACCGTCGACGCGTACAGCGGAGACGTGAAGCTCTACCAGTGGGACACCGAGGACCCGGTCCTGAAGACCTGGATGAAGGCGTTCCCGAACACGGTGCAGGACAAGAGCGAGATCTCCGGCGAGCTGATGGCGCACCTGCGCTATCCGCAGGACCTGTTCAAGGTCCAGCGCGAGCTGCTCACGCGCTACCACGTCAAGGACGCCAACACGTTCCTCAGCGGCAGCGAGGTGTGGCAGGTGCCGGACGACCCGACCAACAAGTCGGGCGACGCGGTGCCGCCGTACTACCTGAGCATGAAGATGCCGGACCAGGACGCGCAGGCGTTCTCGCTCACGACGACGTTCACGCCCAACGGACGTGACAACCTCAGCGCCTTCATGGCGGTCGACGCGGAGGCCGGAACCGACGGCTACGGCAAGATCAGAATCCTGAAACTGCCGACGAGCACGACCGTCGACGGACCCAAACAGGTCCAGAGCCAGTTCAACTCCGAACAGGACATCGCCGAGTCCATCAGGCTCCTGAGAGGCGGCGACTCGGAGGTCGAGTACGGCAACCTGCTGACGGTGCCGCTCGACGGAGGACTGCTGTACGTCGAACCGGTCTACGTGCGCGGTGGCGACCTCAAGTACCCGCTGCTGCGCAAGGTGCTGGTGAGCTACGGCGGCAACACGGCCTTCGAGAACACCCTCGACGCGGCGCTCGCCAAGGTCTTCGGTGAGTCGCAGGGAGACACGACCGAGCCACCCGTGGACGAGGGTGACGACACCGCCGATCCGCCACCGACGTCCACCAACCCGACGGTCCGGGAAGCGCTGAGCGACGCGCAGAAGGCCTTCGACGACGGGCAGAAGGCCCTGGAGCAGAAGGACCTGGCCGCGTACGCCGAGGCGCAGAAGGACCTCGAGGAGGCCCTGCGGCGCGCCGAGGAGGCACAGGCCCAGGCCGACCGGAGCGGTGGCGGCAAGAACGGGGACGACAAGAACGGGGACAAGGGCGGGGACGGCAAGGCCAGTCCGAGCCCGACTCCGACCGGGGACGGCGGCGGCGGCTCCGGCTGACCTCCCGCCGCGGGCCGGCCGTTCGAGCTGGTCAGAGCCCATCCCGCGCCGTGTTAGGGTTGTGAACACAACGGCGCGGGGTGGAGCAGCTCGGTAGCTCGCTGGGCTCATAACCCAGAGGTCGCAGGTTCAAATCCTGTCCCCGCTACTGAAGTCGTGAGCTACGTGCGAACGACCACGAAGGCCCGGATCCCTTAGGGATCCGGGCCTTCGTGATGTGCGAACGCATGTGCCGACGAGGGCGACGGCCGCGCCGCCAGGGGGAGTTGGGGGGTTCTGTGTTTGACTTGTCTCCCTGTGGGCATGTCGACAAAACGCTGAAGTGACCTCACTGGCTGCGGTATACCGGATGTACCCAGGTTGCAGGTGGTGCGACGATGGACGTTATGGGGGACATGGCAAATCTGTTCGGGACAGGGCGTTTTGCGCAGCCGTCCGGTCAGGAGGACGCCGCGGACGAGGCTCAGGAGGTCGCGGACGAGGCCGCCGAGGAAGTACGCCGGCGGCTCGCCGCCGAGGCCGGTGACGTCGAGGCGATGAGCGTCCTCGGCGCGATGCTGCTGCGCCGCGGCGACTTCGACGGCGCCGAGACCCATCTGCGTGCCGCCACCGCGGCCGGCGACCGGGCCGCCGCCAACAACCTGGGCGTCCTGCTGCACCAGCGCGGATACGCCGACGAGGCCGCCGGATGGTGGCGAATCGCCGCCGTCGCCGGATCCGCCCCCGCCGCCCACGCCCTGGGGCGGCACTTCCGCGAGCGGGGCGACGAGCCCGCCGCCGAGTACTGGCTGTGCCAGTCCGCCGAACAGGGCCACGTGCTGGGCGCCTACGCGCTCGCCGACCTCCTGGAGCACCGCGGCGACGCCACCGGCGCCGAGCGCTGGATGCGGGCCGCGGCGGAGCGGGGCCACCGGGAGGCCGCCTACCGTCTGGCGCGGACGCTGGACCGTCGCGCCGGGCGGGACCGCGAAGACGCGGCGCCCTCCGCGGCCGACGAGGCCGAGCAGTGGTACCGGCAGGCGGCCGCGCGCGGCCACCGGCGGGCCGCACTGCACCTCGGGACGATCCTGGAGAAGCGGGGCGAGCTGAAGGAGGCCGGCCGCTGGTACCTCACGTCCGCCAAGGACGGCGAGGCCCGCGCCGCCTGCGCGCTCGGCTTCCTGCTGCGGGACGCCGGGGACACCGAGAGCGCCGCCGTGTGGTGGCTGCGGGCCGCGCAGGACGGCGACGGCAACGCGGCCAACGCGCTGGGCGCGCTGCACGCCGAGCGCGGCGAGACCCAGACCGCCGAGCGCTGGTACCGGGCCGCCATGGACGCCGGGGACGACAACGGGGCGTACAACCTCGGGCTGCTCTGTGCCGAACAGGGGCGCACCGCGCAGGCCGAGCAGTGGTACCGGCGGGCCGCGTACGCCGGGCACCGGGAGGCGTCCAACGCGCTGGCGATCCTGCTGCTGCGCGGCGGGGACGAAACCGGTGCCGAGCCGTGGTTCTCCAAGGCCGCCGAGGCGGGCAGCGTCGACGCCGCCTTCAACCTCGGCATCCTGCACGCCGGCCGGGGCGAGGAGCGCGCCGCGCTGCGCTGGTACGAGAGGGCCGCCGCCGCCGGCCACACGGAGGCGGCGCTCCAGGTCGGGATGGCCCGCCTGCGCGGCGGGGACGAGCGGGAGGCCGAGCGGTTCCTGCGGAGCGCCGCGGGAGGGGGCAGCGCGGAGGCCGCGTACCGCCTGGCTACGGTGCTCGACGCGCGCCGGCCGCCCCCGCCCGCGCACGAGCTGGGGGAGCCGGCGCAGGAGAAGTCCGAGTGCGAGGAGTGGTACGAGCGGGCGGCCTCGCAGGGGCACCGGCGGGCCCAGGTGCGGGTCGGCATGCTGGCCGCCGCGCGGGGCGACGTGGTGGAGGCGGCGCGGTGGTACCGGGAGGCGGCCGAGGCCGGGTCCCGCAACGGCGCGTTCAACCTCGGGCTGCTGCTGGCCCGCGAGGGGAGCGAGCCGGAGGCCGTCGTGTGGTGGCGCCGGGCGGCCGACGCCGGGCACGGGCGGGCGGCACTGCGGCTGGCGCTGGTCTGCGCGCGGCGCGGGGAGCTGGCCGAGGGGCAGCGGTGGGCGGACCGGGCGGTGTCGCTGGGGCCCCGGGAGGTGGGGGAGCGGGCGGCGCGGTTGCGGGACGCGTTGCGGCAGGAGCTGTCGGCGTGACGCCGTGACGCCGCGCTGAGCTTGGGCGGCTTTGTAGGCGCCCGTTGTGGGTGGGCCGGGGGCGGGTGACGCGGCACGGCGCTACGGGGTGCCGCTGCGCCCATCCGTACCGCCCCAGCGGCACGACTGCCCGCAGCGGGGGGGGCGTGGCGGCGACTGCCCGCAGATGGGGGGACCGACCGGCAGCAGGGTGGGTGACGGGTGCGATTTGCTTCTGGGTGTGGGGCTGACGTAATGTTCCATTCATCGACGCGGGGTGGAGCAGCTCGGTAGCTCGCTGGGCTCATAACCCAGAGGTCGCAGGTTCAAATCCTGTCCCCGCTACTGAAGACCGAGGGCCGGAATCCGAAAGGGTTCCGGCCTTCGGTGCGTTGGCCCACGGCGGGCCGTCGAGGGTACGGGAAAGCCCCGGCACCCATCGGTGCCGGGGCTCACGCGCGTGTGAAGGTGCTTACGCCGCCGCGCAGTTCGGGCAGGTGCCGCGGTAGGTCACCTCGACGTCCGAGACGGTGAAGCCGAAGCGCTCCGAGTCGGGGAGGTCGGCCAGCGGGTTGCCGATCGGGTGGACGTCGCGGATCGCGCCGCACTGGGCGCAGACCAGGTGGTGGTGCGGCCGGTGCGCGTTCGGGTCGTACCGCTTGGCGCGCTTGTCCGTCGCGACCTCGAGGACCTCACCGAGGGAGACCAGCTCCCCCAGGGTGTTGTAGACGGTCGCCCGGGAGATCTCGGGGAGCTTGTCCACGGCGCGGGCGTGCACCTCGTCCGCCGTCAGGTGGACGTGTTCGCCGTCAAGGACCTCGGCCACGACACGTCGCTGCGCGGTCATGCGCCATCCGCGTCCACGCAGCCGTTCCAGTAGGTCACTCATACAGGCCAGCCTAACAGCAAGGGGGACCAGGTCCCGAACGGGTGTGACTTTGGAGTCTTACTTGACTTAGACAATGTCCATTGTAGGATCGGTAACGGCATTAGCCAAGGGACAGGTTTTAGCAGGATTGGCGCAGGAGGCGTACGTGACTCAGGGACCGCTTACGACGGAGGCCGGTGCTCCGGTAGCCGACAATCAGAACAGCGAGACCGCGGGCGTCGGCGGCCCCGTGCTCGTCCAGGACCAGCTCCTTCTGGAGAAGCTGGCCCACTTCAACCGTGAGCGCATCCCGGAGCGCGTCGTGCACGCCCGTGGCGCCGGCGCCTACGGCACCTTCACGGTCACCGCCGATGTCACCAAGTACACGCGCGCCAAGTTCCTCTCCGAGGTCGGCAAGGAGACGGAGACCTTCCTCCGCTTCTCGACCGTGGCCGGCAACCTGGGTGCGGCGGACGCGGTGCGCGACCCGCGTGGTTTCGCGCTGAAGTTCTACACCGAGGAGGGCAACTACGACCTCGTCGGCAACAACACCCCGGTGTTCTTCATCAAGGACGCCATCAAGTTCCCCGACTTCATCCACACCCAGAAGCGCGACCCGTACACGGGCTCGACGGAGATGGACAACGTCTGGGACTTCTGGAGCCTGTCGCCCGAGTCGACGCACCAGGTGACCTGGCTGTTCGGTGACCGCGGCATCCCGGCGTCGTACCGCCACATGGACGGCTTCGGTTCGCATACCTACCAGTGGAACAACGAGGCGGGCGAGGCCTTCTGGGTCAAGTACCACTTCAAGACGGACCAGGGCATCAAGTGCCTCACCCAGGCCGAGGCCGACAAGCTCGCCGGTGAGGACCCCGACTCCCACCAGCGCGACCTGCGTCAGGCCATCGAGCGGGGCGAGTTCCCGTCCTGGACCGTCGGCGTGCAGATCATGCCGGTGGCCGAGGCCGCGACCTACCGCTTCAACCCGTTCGACCTGACCAAGGTGTGGCCGCACGCGGACTACCCGATCGTCTGGTTCGGCAAGCTGGAGCTCAACCGCAACCCGGAGAACGTCTTCGCCGAGGTCGAGCAGTCGATCTTCTCCCCGGCGCACTTCGTGCCCGGCATCGGCCCGTCCCCGGACAAGATGCTCCAGGGCCGCCTGTTCGCCTACGGCGACGCGCACCGCTACCGCGTCGGCATCAACGCCGACCACCTGCCGGTGAACCGTCCGCACGCCACCGAGGCGCGCACCAACTCCCGTGACGGCTTCCTGTACGACGGCCGCCACAAGGGTGCGAAGAACTACGAGCCGAACAGCTTCGGCGGCCCGTTCCAGACGGACCGGGCGCTGTGGCAGCCGGTCGCGGTCTCCGGTGTCACCGGTGAGACCGTGGCCCCGGTGCACGCCGAGGACAACGACTTCGTCCAGGCGGGCAACCTCTACCGGCTGATGACGGACGCGGAGAAGGAGCGGCTGATCGACAACCTGGCCGGCGCCATCTCCAAGGTCTCGCGCGAGGACATCATCGACCGCGCGATCAACAACTTCCGTCAGGCCGACGGTGACTTCGGCAAGCGGCTGGAGGCCGCGGTCCAGGCCCTGCGCGGCTGACACATCCAGCACTGGACCGCTTGTCGTGGCGGCGGGCCGGATCCCCGGGGACGGGGGTCCGGCCCGTTTCGCGTTCCGCGTTCCCTGTTTCCCGGGCGGGGGTCAGGCCGGTACCTGCTGCGCCCCCTGACGGGCCGGTGCCCAGCAGCGGATGATGTCGCGGACCGAGACGATGCCGGCGGGCTCGCCGCGGTCGAGGACGATCAGGTGGCGGAAGCCGCCGTGCGCCATCGCCCCGGCCGCCTCCTCCACGGTCCAGGACGGCGCGGCGAACACGACGTCGGTGGTGGTGTGGGCGTGGGCACGCTCGACGTCCGGGTCCTGGCCCAGGCCCACCGAGACGAGGACGTCGCGTTCGGTCAGGATGCCGATGCCGCCGGCGTCGGGGTCGTGCACCACGGCCGCGCCGACGCGGCGCGCGGACATCAGTGCGGCGGCCTGGCGGAGGGTGTGATCGGGGCCGATGGTGAGGACGACCTTGCTCATGACTTCGCGGACGAGCATGGGTGGAGCCACCTCCTGCCGGTGATCCATGAGTTGGTTCATGGATTCACAATTGCACAAGTGGGGGCTCTCAGAGTGGCAGGCAAAGGGCGGGTCAACAAGAGGGCGTTCAGTACCGCTGGTTGAGGAAGCCGAGCAGTTCGTCGTGGAGTCGGCCGTTGGACGCCGCAGCGTTGCCGCTGTGCGGGCCGGGCCGGCCGTCGAGACCGGTGAAGGTGCCGCCGGCCTCGGTGACGATGATCGCGTTCGCGGCCATGTCCCAGAGGGACAGCTCGGGTTCGGCGCAGATGTCCACCGAGCCCTCGGCCACCATCATGTACGGCCAGAAGTCGCCGTACGCGCGCGTGCGCCAGACCTCGCGGGTCAGGTCGAGGAAGCCGTCGAGGCGGCCCTGCTCCTCCCAGCCCTGAAGCGAGGAGTACGCGAAGGAGGCGTCGGAGAGCGCGGAGACCTGGGAGACCTGGAGCCGGGAGGCCGAGGTCAGGCTGCGTCCGGTGAAGGCGCCGTGGTCCTGCACCGCCCACCAGCGGCGGCCCAGGGCGGGGGCGGAGACGAGGCCGACGACGGGGCGGTAGCCGCCCTCGCCGGCCTCCATCAGGGCGATGAGGGTGGCCCAGACGGGGACGCCGCGTACGTAGTTCTTGGTGCCGTCGATCGGGTCGATCACCCAGCGGCGGGGGCCGGTGCCCTCCACGCCGTACTCCTCGCCGAGGACGGCGTCGCGGGGGCGGGCGCGGGCGAGGTGGCCGCGGATCAGTTCCTCGGCGGCCTTGTCCGCTTCGCTCACCGGGGTCATGTCCGGCTTGGTCTCGACCTTGAGGTCGAGGGCCTTGAAGCGGTCCATCGTCGCGGCGTCGGCGGCGTCCGCGAGGACGTGGGCGAGGCGGAGGTCGTCGAGGTAGTCGGGCATGTGGTCACGGTATCTGTCGGGGGTGGGGCGGGGCCACCAGGGATTTGGCGGGGTGGTGGGGCGGTGGGTGGTGCCGGTGTGGGTGGTGGGTAACGGACGGTGCCCGGTGTCGGTGGGGTGCCCGGGGTGGGGTGGGCCGGGGGTGAGTGTCGCGGCCCGGCGTGGCGGGGTGCCGCTGCGCCCACCCGTGCCGCCCCAGCGGCACGACTGCCCGCAGCTGAGGCGGCAAGGGGTTGGGTTCGGGGCTGTGTCGGGGCTCTTGACAGTGTCCGCATACCCGTCAAATCTGGGCAGCAAGTCGCTCGGCCCGAGGGAGGCGAGGGTGCCTGCAGCCCGGGAGTCCCTGCTCGAAGCCGCCTCCGCGGCGTTGACGCACCGGCCGTGGTCGGCCGTGCGGATGGTGGACGTGGCGGCGGCGGCTGGGGTGTCCCGGCAGACGCTCTACAACGAGTTCGGCAGCAAGGACGGCCTCGCCCGGGCGCTCGTCCGCAGGGAGGCGGACGGATATCTGGCCGGCGTGGAGCGGGCGCTGTCCGGCGACCCGGACGACCCCCGCGAGCGGCTCGCCGCCACCGCCGAGTGGACCGCGTCCGCCGCCCGCCGCAACGCGCTGGTGCGGGCCATGCTCACCGGCTGCTGGGGCGAACGGTTGCCCGCCCCGGCCCTGACGGGGGTGCCGTCCACCTCCGCCGTGCCGGCCCAGCGCCGGGCCGACGGCCCGCTTCCCTCGCCCGGCGACCTCGTCGCCCTCGTCCGCGACCGCGCCGTCACCGCCCTGCACGGCGCAGGCGCCTTCCCGGCGGCGCACGCCACCGAACTGGCCCGCTCCTGCGAGGTGGCCGTACGGCTCGCCCTGTCCTGCGTCACCGCGCCGCCCGTCGAGGGCGGGGTCGCGGACCTCGTCCGCACCGCTCTGCCGGGCCGGTCGGCGGGGTAGCGGCGGACGGGTTCAGTGGGCCGAGCCCGACAACTGGAGCCCGATCACACCGATGATGACGAAACTGATCGAGACGATCTTCAGCGTCGAGACCAGGTCGCCGAGGAAGACCATGCCGTAGATGGCGGTGCCGGCCGCGCCGATGCCGGTCCACACCGCGTACGCGGGGCCGACGTCCAGCTTCTTCAGGGCCAGGGTCAGCAGGCCGAAACTGCCCAGCGCGAACACGCAGAAGGCGATGGTGGGCCAGAGCCGGGTGAAGCCGTGCGACAGCTTCAGACAGACGGCGAAGCCGGTCTCGAGCACTCCGGCCACTATGACCAGCAGCCACGCCATGTCATGTCCTCCCGTAGTCCCGACGAACCGTGACCGCTGCGTCCGGGTTTGCTCAGGCTTGGTTCCGGCTTGGTGCGATTATGCACTTACCGGTCGCACGGCACGGCAAACAACGCGGAGGTCAGTCGCCTTCCTTCCGCTCCCGCGTCGACAGCAGGCGGCGCAGCGAGTACAGCCGGGCCGGGTCGGCGTGCCCGTCGGCGACCCACGCGTCCAGCGCGCAGTCGGGCTCGTCGTGGCCGCACGCGCGGGGGCAGCCCTCCGTGCCGGGCACCAGGTCGGGGAAGGCGTTGATCACCCGGGACGGGTCGATGTGCGCGAGCCCGAACGACCGCACGCCCGGGGTGTCCACGACCCAGCCGCCCGCCTCGGAGGACAGGGGGAGGGCGAGGGCCGAGGTCGTCGTGTGCCGGCCGCGGCCCGTCACGGCGTTGACGTGACCCGTCACGCGCCGGCGGTCCTCGGGCACCAGCGTGTTGACGAGGGTCGTCTTGCCGACGCCGGAGTGGCCGACGAAGGCCGTGATCTTGCCGTCCAGGTGCTCGCGAACGAGGTCGGCCGCGGCGCCGTTCTCCAGCCCCTCGCGGCTGGTGACGACGTACGGGATGTCCAACGCGCCGTACAGCTCCAGGAGTTCGTCGGGCGGGGCGAGGTCCGACTTGGTCATGACCAGCAGCGGGGTGAGGCCGCCGTCGAAGGCCGCGACCAGGCAGCGGTCGATCAGGCGGGGACGCGGCTCGGGGTCGGCGAGGGCGGTGACGATGGCGAGCTGGTCGGCGTTGGCGACGACCACGCGCTCGTACGGGTCGTCGTCGTCCGCCGTGCGGCGCAGGACCGAGGTGCGCTCCCCGATGCGGACGATCCGCGCGAGCGTGTCCTTCTTGCCCGACAGGTCGCCGACCAGCGCCACCCGGTCGCCGACGATCGCGGCCTTGCGGCCCAGTTCGCGGGCCTTCATCGCCATGACGACCCGGTCCTCGACCAGGCAGGTCAGGCGGCCCCGGTCCACGGTCAGGACCAGGCCCTCGGCGGCGTCGTCGTGCTTGGGCCGGGTGTGGGTGCGCGGCCGGTTGCCCTTGCGGTTGGGGCGGGAGCGGATGTCGTCCTCGTCGGTGTGCTTGCCGTAGCGGCGCATGGCGATCCGTCCCTACGCCCCGAGCATCCCGGTCCACAGGTCGGGGAAATCGGGCAGGGTCTTCGCCGTCGTCGCCACGTTCTCGATCTCCACGCCCTCGACCGCGAGGCCGATGATCGCGCCGGCGGTGGCCATGCGGTGGTCCTCGTAGGTGTGGAAGACCCCGCCGTGCAGCCGGCGCGGGCGGATGTGCAGGCCGTCGGCGGTCTCGGTGACGTCGCCGCCGAGTTCGTTGATCTCCTTGGTGAGCGCGGCCAGGCGGTCCGTCTCGTGCAGGCGCAGATGCGCCACCCCGCGCAGGGTCGACGGGGAGTCCGCGAGGGCGGCGACCGCAGCGATGCCCGGGGTCAGCTCGCCGACCTCGCCGAGGTCGACGTCGATGCCGTGCACGGCACCCGAGCCGGTGAAGACCAGCCCGAACTCCGTCAGTTCGCAGGAACCGCCCATTTCGGTGAAGATCTCGCGGAGCCGGTCACCGGGCTGGGTGGTCCGGGACGGCCAGTCGGGGATCACCACCTTGCCGCCGGTCACCAGCGCCGCCGCCAGGAACGGCTGGGCGTTGGACAGGTCCGGCTCGACCGTGAGGTCCCGGCCGAGCAGCGCGCCCGGCGTGACCCGCCAGACGTCGGGCTCGCCGCCGGACTCCGGGGTGTCGACCTGGGCGCCGACCGAGCGCAGCATGTCGACCGTCATCCGGATGTGCGGCATGGACGGCAGCGCGGAGCCGGTGTGGCGGACCTCGACGCCCTGGTTGAAGCGGGGCCCGGACAGCAGCAGGGCGCTGACGAACTGCGAGGACGACGACGCGTCGATCTCGACCGGGCCGCCCTCCAGGGCGCCGCCCCCGTATACGGTCATCGGCAGCGCGCCGCGCGCGTCGTCGTCGATGCGGGCGCCCAGGGCGCGCAGCGCGTCGATCACGCCGTGCAGGGGGCGCTCGTACGAACGCGGGTCGCCGTCGAAGCGGATGGCGCCGTCGGCGAGCGTGGCCACCGGCGGCAGGAAGCGCATGACCGTGCCCGCGTTGCCGACGTCGACCGTGGCCGGGCCGCGCAGGCCCGCCGGGATGACCCGCCAGAACTCGCCGGTGCCCTCCGGGCCGACGCCCTCCTCGATCTCGACGCCCATCGCGCGCAGGGCGCCGGCCATCAGCAGGGTGTCGCGGGAGCGCAGCGGGCGGCGCAGCCAGCCGGGCTCGGAGGCGAGCGCGGCCAGCACCAGGGCGCGGTTGGTGACCGACTTGGATCCCGGCACGTGGACGGTCGCGTCGACGGCCCCGCTCGCGTGCGGGGCGGGCCAGAGGGCGGTGTGCGCGGGTTTCACGGTCATGGCCCCCACTTTAATGGCTGAGGACGATCGGAGATCTTGATCAAAAGCGGCGAAACCTGACCGAAATCGCGACAGTGCACGTGCCCCGCATATATGCGGGAGCCGGAGGGCGCGGACGCCCCCGGATCACAGCTCCAGCAGCCAGCGACCGCCGCCGGCCAGCGAGCACAGCGACACCGCGTGGAACAGGAAGAACCACACGCCCGCCGGCGCGTGGGTCAGGCGGGCCAGCTGGTCCGCGTCCGAGTCGCCGGCGCCGCCCCGCGCCCGCTTGGCCTGCAGCTCGAAGGCCGGCCGCACCCCGCCCAGCAGCAGGAACCACACCGCCGCGTAGGCGAACGCCGCCTGCACCTGCGGGCCCGCCAGCCAGGAGACCAGGACGAAGGTGGAGCCGGTCAGCACCACGGTCAGCACCCCGTAGGCGTTGCGGACCATGACCAGCAGCGCGACGAGGAGCGCGGTCGCCAGCCACAGCAGCAGGGTGATGCGCCCCGTGGCCAGCAGCGCCGCGCCGCCGAGGCCGAGCAGCGGGGGAGCGGTGTAGCCGGCCACCGCGGTGAGGATCATGCCGAGCCCGTGCGGCTTGCCCCGGCTGACGGTCAGGCCGCTGGTGTCCGAGTGCAGGGTGATGCCGGTCAGCGTGCGCCCGGTGAGCAGCGCCACGAGCCCGTGACCGCCCTCGTGGGCGATGGTGATCGCGTTGCGCGCCAGCCGCCACAGCCCGTGCGGCACGACGACGGCGAGCGCGGCGACCAGGGTCGCTATCACCACCCACAGGTCGGGATCGGGCTGGGTGCCGGAGACCTCGTCCCAGAGGGAGGTGAGCGAGGCCGTTGCGAGGTGGTCCATGTGCGGTGAGGGCTCCTCGTGTACGCGGTTGTCGGGTGCGGCGCGAAGCGCCTCGTCGAGGGGTGGTGGCCGGGAGACGGGCGGGCCTGGCAGTGTGGCACGTATGTGCGGACGGTATGCGGCGAGTCGTCGACCCGAGGATCTCGCGGGAATCTTCGAGATCGAGAAGTGGGAGCCCAAGGAGACCCTGGAGCCCGACTACAACGTGGCCCCGACCAAGGAGGTGTACGCCGTCCTGGACCGTCCCCTGAAAGACGTCGAGGACCCGAAGCCGGTTCGCCAGCTGCGGAAGCTGAAGTGGGGCCTGGTCCCCTCCTGGGCCAAGACGCCCGAGGGCGGCGCCCGGATGATCAACGCCCGCGCGGAGACCGTCCACGAGAAGCCGTCCTTCCGCCGCGCCTTCGCCACCCGGCGCTGCATCCTGCCCGCCGACGGCTACTACGAGTGGGTCACCGGCACGCGGGAGCGCGACCTGGAGGTCGAGGGGAAGAAGAAGCGGCCCCGCAAGCAGCCGTACTTCGTGACCCCGGCCGACGGGTCGGTGTTCGCCATGGCCGGGCTGTACGAGTTCTGGCGGGACCGGACGCTGCCCGACGACCACCCGGGAGCCTGGTGGGTGACGTGCTCGGTGATCACCACGGAGGCGGAGCGCACGCCGCTCGCCGTCGCGCCGGCCGACGGACCGCACGCCCTGGCCGACATCCACCCGCGGATGCCGCTCATGCTGACGCCGGACCGCTGGGACGACTGGCTCGACCCGGCCCGCACCGACCCCGACGAGCTGACCTCCCTGCTCACGCCGCCGCCCGCCGGGCTGATGCGGGCCTTCCCCGTCCCCACGGCCGTCAGCAACGTCCGCAACAACGGGCCGGAGCTGCTGAAGGAGCTGGACGGCCCGGAAGAGGGCACACTCTTCTGACGTGAGGGATGCGACAACGGATGTGACTGAGGTCGTCGAGACGGACGCGGGCCCGGCCCGCGTCACCTGGCACCGGGCGGACAAGCCCCGGCTCGTCCTGGCCGCGAGCCACGGCGCCGGCGGCGGCATCGAGGCGCGCGACCTGCGGGCGCTGGCGGCCGCGCTGCCCGCGCACGGGGTGACCGTCGCCCTCGTCGAGCAGCCCTGGCGGGTGGCCGGCCGGAAACTGGCGCCGGCACCGAAGACCCTGGACACCGGCTGGCGGGGCGTCTGGCCCGCGCTCGCCGCGCCGGGGCTGCCGGTGATCTCCGGCGGCCGGAGCGCCGGCGCCCGCGTCGCCTGCCGCACCGCCACCGGGCTGGGCGCCCACGCGGTCCTCGCCCTGAGCTTCCCGCTGCACCCGCCGGGCAAGCCGGAGAAGTCCCGCGCCGACGAGCTGCTCGGCGCCGGTGTGCCGACCCTCGTCGTGCAGGGCGGCAACGACCCGTTCGGCAGGCCGGCGGAGTTCCCCGAGGCGACCGGCCGGCCGTACGACCTGATCGAGATCCCGCACGGCGACCACGGTTTCGCGGTGCCCAAACGGGCGGAGATCACGCAGGAGCGGGCCCTGGAGCTGATCACCGAAGGTGTCGCGAAGTGGGTCGGCTCACTCGGGTGAACGCCCGGGAATGACCGGCGGACGCCCACTGTTGTGGCGGACATACGTTGCTGAGCATCAGCACCGACGCCGTAGGAAAGGAAGTCCGCCGCATGGGTTCAGCCTTCTGCCCGAGTCGCAGCAGCCGGTCCGACCTGGACTGGACGGTGCTGCATGCGGCGAAGACCGCCCCCATTCGGGCGGCGGGCGGACCGGATCGTCGTCTATCCTCCGATTCGAGTGGGACCGCTCTCGGTCTCGCGACATCACTGGAGGAGGTGGGTCCGGTCACTGGGACCGACGCAGGGACCGAACACGGCCAGGCGGAGCAGCCCGAGGGCCGGGGCACGGGCGCGGAGTCGACCGCGGAGCGCAGCGCGCGCTTCGAGCGGGACGCGCTCGAGTTCCTCGACCAGATGTACTCGGCGGCGCTGCGCATGACGCGTAATCCGGCCGATGCCGAGGACCTGGTGCAGGAGACCTACGCCAAGGCGTACGCGTCCTTCCACCAGTTCCGCGAGGGCACCAACCTCAAGGCGTGGCTGTACCGCATCCTCACGAACACCTTCATCAACTCGTACCGCAAGAAGCAGCGCGAACCCCAGCGCAGCGCGGCCGAGGAGATCGAGGACTGGCAGCTCGCGCGCGCCGAGTCGCACATGTCGACGGGTCTGCGCTCCGCGGAGTCGCAGGCGCTCGACCACCTGCCCGACTCGGACGTGAAGCAGGCGCTCCAGGCCATCCCCGAGGAGTTCCGCATCGCCGTGTATCTGGCGGACGTGGAGGGCTTTGCCTACAAGGAGATCGCCGACATCATGGGGACACCCATCGGTACGGTGATGTCCCGGCTGCACCGTGGACGTCGTCAGCTGCGCGGCATGCTGGAGGACTACGCCCGCGACCGCGGTCTGGTCCCGGCCGGCGCCGGAGAGTCGAACGAAGCGAAAGGCTCGGGGTCATGAGCTGCGGAGAGCCGCACGAGACGGATTGCAGCGAAATCCTCGATCATCTCTACGAGTTCCTCGACAAAGAGATGCCGGACTCGGACTGCGTGAAGTTCGAGCACCACTTCGAGGAGTGCTCGCCCTGCCTGGAGAAGTACGGGCTGGAGCAGGCCGTGAAGAAGCTGGTCAAGCGGTGCTGCGGACAGGACGACGTGCCGGGTGACCTGCGGAGCAAGGTCATGGGCCGGATCGACCTGATCCGCTCCGGGCAGTCGGTGCCCGAGCACGACGTCACGGCCGCGCCGCCCGCCGCCCAGGAGTCCTGAGCGTCACCCGTACGTGCTAATCCGCGGGTAGTCCGCCCGCGCCCCCCTGCCGCCGCCCTAGGCTCCGGAGCCCTGACAGGCATGGCCGGGGGAGGGGCTCATGGACGCGGTACCGGCGCAGGCGCGTGGGTACGTCGCCGGTGTCGTCCTCGCCGCCCTGGTCTGTCTGCACCCGCTGCCCGCGGCGCGCACGCCCTGGTGGGCGGTGCTGATACTCGCCGTGCTGTACGCCGGGTCGGAACTGGTCGCCCGGTCCCGCCTCATCGGGACCTGCTACCCCGTGCTGCTCGCCGGGGCGTTCCTGCTGCCGCCGCCCGCCGCCGCGCTCGTGGCGCTGCCCGGGGCCCTGCTGTCCCCGGTGGCGCAGCGGCCCGTCGTCCTGCGGCGCGTGTGGCGGGCCGCGCAGCTCACGCTCGCCGTGTGGGCCGCCGCGCGGGTGCACGGGGAGTGCGGCGGCCCGGACGCGGTCCTCGCGCCCGACTTCCCGTACGCGCTCGTGCCCGCCGGGGCGGCGGTACTGGCGTTCTGCCTGGTCCTGACGCTGCTGGACGGCGGCATCCTCGTGCTCGCCGACCGCGTGCCGCTACGGCGGGCGTGGCGCGGGCTGTTCCCGCGCTCCCTCGCGCCGATCGCGGTGCACGGGCTGGCCGGGCTGATGATGGCCGTCCTGTGGCGCAGCCGCTACGGTCCCGTCGCCGCGCTGCTCGTGCTGCTGCCGATGTGCGTGGCGTGGTGGGCGTTCGCCCAGTACCACCGGGAGCGGGCCGCGCACCAGGCGACCATCCGCGCCCTGGTGCAGGCCGTCGACATCAAGGACGGCTACACCCGTGGCCACAGCGAGCGCGTCGGCCGGGCGTCGATGATGATCGCCCGCGAGCTGGGCATGGACGACGAGCGCGTCGAGACGCTCCGCTTCGCCGGGATCCTGCACGACGTGGGCAAGCTCGGGGTTCCCACCCGGCTGCTGCGCAAGGACGGGCCGCTGACGCCCGAGGAGCGCCGGGTGATCGAACTGCACCCCGAGTACGGCCACGAGATGGTGCGCGGCATCCGCTTCCTCGGTGAGGCCCGGGCCGCCGTCCTGCACCACCACGAACGGCTGGACGGCAGCGGCTACCCCTACGGACTGGCCGGCGACCGGATCCCGGAATCGGCCCGGGTGGTGGCCGTCGCCGACGCCTTCGACGCGATGACGTCCACGCGCTCCTACCGCCGGGCCCGTCCCGTCGACGCGGCGCTGGAGGAGCTGCGGCGGTGCGCCGGGGCGCAGTTCGACCCGCGCATGGTCGGGGCCCTGGTCCGGGCCCTCGGGCGCCACGGCTGGCGCCCGGCGGTGACCTCCGACGGAGCACCGCCCCCGCCCGCCGAGGACCGCGCGGGTGCGGCCGGGCGTGGTGAGGGGGCGCGGGACAGCGTGGGCGAGGGGGCACGGTGACGAGGCACGGAGCCGGCCGCCCGCCGGTTGTGCGCACCTGGGCCCGGGAGCGCGTCACGGCGGGCGGGGGTGGCCCGGGCGGTGCGGGGCCCGGCGGTGTGGGCCGGGGCGGCGCGGGCCCGGAAGGCGTGGGTCCGGGTGGTGTGGGCCTGGGTGGTGTGGGCCAGGGCGGCGTGGGCCTGGGTGGTGTGGGCCAGGGCGGCGTGGGCCTGGGTGGTGTGGGTCCGGGCGGTGTGGGCCAGAGCGGTGTGGGTCCGGGCGGTGTGGGCCAGAGCGGTGTGGGCCTGGGTGGTGTGGGTCCGGGCGGCGTGGGCCTGGGTGGTGTGGGTCCGGGCGGTGTGGGCCAGGGCGGCGTGGGCCTGGGTGGTGTGGGTCCGGGCGGTGTGGGCCAGAGCGGCGTGGGTCCGGATGGTGCGGGCCTGGGTGGTGTGGGCCTGGACGGCGCGGGTCCCGGCGGTGTGGGCCAGAGCGGTGCGGGCCGGAGCGGCGTGGGACCGGACGGTGTGGGCCGTGGTGGGGTGGGGCCGGGGCGGACGGGCCTCGGTGGTCGTGCGGCCGCGGTGCCTCACCGCGGAGGAGGGGGTCCGCCGTGACGGCGTCGCGGACCCCGTCCCCCTTGCTTCCGGGCCTCGTCCACGCCTGCGCCGGGCTCCTCGCGCTCGGCTGCCTCGCCTCGGTGCTGTGGTCGGGGCCGGTGCAGCGGCCCGTCGCGCTGGCCTTCGGGGCGCTCGTCGCCCTAGGGGAACTCACCCGGCGGGCCGGGGCCGAGTCCAGGGAGTCGGCGCCGCTCGGGGCCGCGGGGGCGCTGGCGTACGCCCTGCTCGGCAATGTCGCCGGACAGCCCGCGCGGCACGGCGTCGCCCAGACCGTCACCGTCGTGCTCGCCGCCTCGCTGCTGGGCGGCATCCCCTACGTCGCGCGCGGCAGAGGACCCCTGCTGGACCACCTGGCGCGGCGCGTGCTCACCGTCGCCTTCGCCGCCGTGTGCTTCCAGCCGCTGTCCGGCCAGGGTGTCTTCCGTGACTGGAGCGGACCCGCCCACGCGCTGACGCTGGTCGCGCTGCTCGCCCTGACCGCCCTGTGCGACGCCGTGCTCACCGCGGCACCCGCCCACGCGCGTACCGGCTGGCCCTTCGGCCCGCTGCTGCGCGAGGAACTGCGCGGCATGGTCGGCATCACGTCCGCGGTGTGCGCGACCGGGGCGGTGATGGCGCTCGCGGTGGCCGTAGCGGGACTGTGGGCGCTCCCCGTTTTCTGTGTGCCGCTGCTGCTCACCCAGCTCTCCTACCGCCGGTACGCCGCCGTCCGGGCCACCTACCGGCAGACCATCGCCTCGCTCGCCCGGGCCACCGAGATCGCCGGGTACACCCCGGCCGGGCACGCCCGCCGGGTCGCCGAGCTGAGCGGCGCCGTCGGACGGGACCTCGGGCTGTCCGGGGCCGAGCTGACCGTGCTGGAGTACGCGGCCCTCATGCACGACATCGGCCAGCTCAGCCTCGTCGACCCGGTGCCGGCCGGGGCCACCGCCGCACTGCCCGCCGCGGAGCAGCGGCGGATCGCGCTGCTCGGCGGAGCGGTGGTCCGCCAGACCGGGGTCGACGCGGCGGTCGCGGTGGTGGTGGAGCGGCAGGCGGATCCCTGCCGGGAGCAGCCGGTCACCGCGCGGATCGTGCGCACCGTGAACGCCTACGAGGAGAAGTCGCGGGACGCCGGGCCGGGCGGTGCCCTCACCGCGCTGGAGGAGCTGCGTCTGGCCACCGCGGACGACTACGCTCCGGACGTCGTGGAAGCGCTGGCCCGGGTGCTTTCCCGAGGTGGCCTTACCTCGCCCGCGGCTGGGTAACCCATGGGTAATGAGCGCCCTTCGAGCGGTACGTGGTTTGATGCCCAGGAGAAGGTGTCCGGGGGCGCGGAAGGGCACAGCCAGCCCACTGAACGGAACTGGCAGGCGGGAATCGTGAGGATCTTCGGCAAGGGACGGCACCGGCCCTCCGCCTCCTGGCGGCAGGCCACCGACCGCGCGTTCACGCTGATCGGCGACGGTCGCTACGAGGACGCGGGCGCGCTGCTGACGCGCGCCGCCGATCTGGAGCCGTGGCTGTCGGAGTCGTGGTTCAACCTCGCCCTGCTGCACAAGTTCCGGCACGACTGGGAGCAGGCGAGAGCGGCCGGCCTGCGGGCCGTGGCCCTGCTCGACCGGGACGTCGGTGCCCCCGACTGGTGGAACGTCGGCATCGCCGCGACCGCCCTGCAGGACTGGCCGCTGGCCCGCCGGGCCTGGCAGGCATACGGGCTGCGCACCCCCGGGGACGCGACGGACGCCGGCGAGCCGCTCGGCATGGACCTCGGCAGCGCGGCCGTACGGCTGTCCCCGGAGGGGGAGGCCGAGGTCGTGTGGGGGCGGCGGCTGGACCCCGCCCGCATCGAGGTGCTGTCGATCCCGCTGCCGTCGTCCGGGCGGCGCTGGGGCGAGGTCGTCCTGCACGACGGCGTGCCCCACGGCGAGCGCACCACCACCGCCGGCCACGCCTACCCCGTCTTCGACGAGATCGAGCTGTGGGCGCCGTCGCCCGTGCCGACCTGGGTGGTCCTCCTGGAGGCCGCCACCGAGTCCGACCGGGACGCCCTGGAGCAGCTCGCCGCGGACGCCGGGTTCGCCGCCGAGGACTGGTCCTCGTCGGTCCGGCTGCTGTGCCGGATGTGCTCGGAGTCGCGGATGCCGTCCGACGAGGGCGAGGGCGAGCACCTCGACCCGCACGACCACAGCGAACCGGGACACCCGGGGCCGCTCGGCCACCGCACCGACGGCCAGCTGTGGGTGCCGGAGCGGGAGTGCGGGGTGGCCGCGCCGGCCGCTCTGGTGAAGGGGTTGCTGGACGGGTGGGTCGCGGACAGCCCGGATTCCCGTGACTGGCGGGATCTGGAAGAGGTCTGCTGAGCGGCCCCGTAGTCTTGAGCGGGGCTCTGCAGCAGCAGTCGCCCCCGGCATCACCCTTAGTTGTTCGAGGAAGGCGTACGTCGGTCATGGCCCAGCAGGACACCGATCAGCAGCACGCGGGCGTGCTCCCCGTGGACGACGAGGGATTCGTCGTCGACACCGAGGACTGCGAGGAGCGCGAGACGGCCTGGCGCGAGCGCGGCACCTCGCGTCCCATCACGGTGGTCGGCAACCCGGTGCTGCACAAGGAGTGCGAGGACGTCACCGACTTCGGCGAGGAGTTCCAGCAGCTGGTCGCGGACATGTTCGCCAGCCAGCGCACCGCCGAGGGCGTGGGCCTGGCCGCCAACCAGATCGGCGTCGCCAAGAAGGTCTTCGTCTACGACTGCCCCGACGACGAGGGCGTCCGCCACGTGGGCGTGGTCTGCAACCCGGTCCTCGTCGAGCTGCCCGCCGACCGGCGCAGCCTGGACGACAGCAACGAGGGCTGCCTGTCCGTGCCGACCGCCTACGCGCCGCTCGCCCGTCCGGATTACGCCGAGGTGACCGGGCAGGACGAGAAGGGCAACCCGGTCAAGGTGCGCGGCACGGGCTACTTCGCCCGGTGCCTCCAGCACGAGACGGACCACCTGTACGGGTACCTGTACATCGACCGGCTCTCCAAGCGCGAACGCAAGGACGCGCTGCGGCAGATGGCCGAGAACGAGCCGCGCTACCCCGTGGTGGCCAACGACTGAGGTCTCCCACCCGCCTCACACGTCCTCGACGCACGGCGTCCGTCCGGGTTCCGGCCCGGGTGGGCGCCGTTCGTCCGTCCGTCACGCGTTCGATCCTCCCCGCTCGCCCGGAGATCAGAAACCTGCCACACACCAGGAGAATTCCGGCACGTTGGGGTAGTGAATGGAGCAAATCCGTTCCCAGAACGGTCAGTTGTGGTGCTGAATAGGAAGCGCGGGGATACGCAACGGCGCACGCCCCGCTCGGCGAGAGGGGCGTGCGCCACCGGCGGCTGAGAGGGGTTTGTTCGTGCATGCTTTCTCACACGGCACCACAGCGGCACCGACCGCGATCGCAGTACCGCCATCGCTCCGCCTCCCGGTCATCGAGGCGGCATTTCCCCGGCAACTGCACCCGTATTGGCCCCGGCTCCAGGAGAACACCCGGACGTGGCTGCTGGAGAAACGGCTCATGCCGGCGGACAAGGTCGCGGAATATGCCGACGGCCTGTGCTACACGGACCTCATGGCGGGGTACTACCTCGGCGCTCCCGACGAGGTCATGCAGGCGATAGCGGACTACAGCGCGTGGTTCTTCGTCTGGGACGACCGGCACGACCGGGACATCGTCCACGGCCGTCCGGGCGCCTGGCGGCGACTGCGGGACCAACTCCACACGGCACTCGACTCACCCGGGGACCATCTGCACCACGAGGACACGCTGGTGGCCGGGTTCGCCGACAGCGTGCGGCGGCTGTACGCCTTTCTGCCCCCGCCGGCGACGTGGAACGCCCGGTTCGCCCGCCACTTCCACGCGGTGATCGACGCGTACGACCGGGAATTCCACAACCGCACCCGCTCGGTCGTGCCCGGTGTCGAGGAGTACCTCGAACTGCGCCGGCTCACCTTCGCCCACTGGATCTGGACCGACCTGCTGGAGCCGAGCGCGGGCTGCGAACTCCCGGACAGCGTCCGCAAGCACCCGGCCTATCGCCGGGCGGCGCTGCTCAGTCAGGAATTCGCCGCCTGGTACAACGACCTCTGCTCACTGCCCAAGGAAATAGCGGGCGACGAGGTGCACAATCTCGGAATCAGTCTCATCACCCATCACGGACTGACCCTGGAAGAAGCGATCGGAGAAGTCCGGCGACGGGTCGAGGAATGCATCACCGATTTCCTCGACGCGGAGCAGGACGCATTACGGTTCGCCGACGCACTCGCCGACGGAACCGTACGCGGAAAGGAACTGAGCGGCGCCGTACGGGCCAACGTCGGCAATATGCGGAACTGGTTCAGTTCCGTCTACTGGTTCCACCACGAGTCCGGCCGTTACATGGTCGACAGCTGGGACGACCGGTCCACGCCCCCGTACGTCAACAACGAAGCGGCAGGTGAGAAATGACCGTCGAGTCCGTCCATCCCGAAACCCGTGCGGAACCGGCCACGGGACTGCGCGAGCCGCCCGTCGCGGGTGGCGGTGTCCCGCTGCTCGGCCACGGCTGGAAACTGGCCCGCGACCCGCTGGCCTTCATGTCCCAGCTGCGCGACCACGGCGACATCGTGCGCATCAAGCTCGGCCCGAAGACCGTCTACGCGGTCACCGCCCCGGAACTCACCGGCGCCCTGGCCCTGAGCCCCGACTACCACATAGCCGGCCCGCTGTGGGAGTCGCTGGAGGGCCTGCTCGGCAAGGAGGGCGTGGCGACCGCCAACGGTCCGCTCCACCGCCGTCAGCGGCGCACCATCCAGCCGGCGTTCCGGCTCGACGCCATACCCGCCTACGGGCCGATCATGGAGGAGGAGGCGCACGCCCTCGCCGAGCGCTGGCAGCCGGGGCGGACCGTCGACGCCACCTCCGAGTCCTTCCGCGTCGCCGTGCGCGTCGCGGCCCGCTGCCTGCTGCGCGGCCAGTACATGGACGAGCGCGCCGAGCGGCTGTGCGTCGCGCTCGCCACCGTCTTCCGGGGCATGTACCGGCGGATGGTGGTCCCGCTGGGACCGCTGTACCGGCTGCCCCTCCCGGCCAATCGCGAATTCAACGACGCGCTGGCCGATCTCCACCTCCTGGTCGACGAGATCATCGCCGAGCGCCGCGCGTCCGGTTTAAAGCCGGACGATTTGCTGACGGCATTGCTGGAGGCCAAGGACGACAATGGCGACCCGATCGGAGAACAGGAGATCCACGACCAGGTCGTGGCGATACTCACCCCCGGCAGCGAAACCATCGCTTCCACGATCATGTGGTTGCTGCAGGCACTTGCCGACCACCCGGAACATGCCGACCGCATACGCGACGAAGTGCGAGAGGTCACCGGTGGGCGTCCCGTGGCATTCGAGGACGTCCGCAAGCTTAGGCACACCGGCAATGTCATCGTGGAGGCCATGCGTTTGCGTCCCGCCGTATGGGTATTGACGCGGCGCGCGGTGACCGAGACCGAACTCGGTGGCTATCGCATTCCGGCCGGTTCGGACATCATCTACAGTCCGTACGCAATCCAGCGCGATGCGAAGTCGTACGCCGACAACCTGGAGTTCGACCCGGACCGTTGGCTTCCGGAGAGGGCGGCGGCGGTGCCGAAATTCGCCATGAAGCCGTTCAGCGTGGGCAACCGGAAGTGTCCCAGCGATCACTTCTCCATGGCGCAGCTGACGCTGATCACGGCGGCCCTCGCCACGAAGTACCGCTTCGAACAGGTGGCGGGCTCGAACGACGCGGTCCGCGTGGGCATCACGCTGCGTCCGCACGACCTGCTGGTCAGGCCCGTGGCGCGGTGACCGTCAGGCGACGGTGACCGCCTCCGGGCCCCGGAAGGTGCGCCGGTAGGCGTGCGGGGTGGTGCCCAGGGCCCTGACGAACTGGTGCCTGAGGGCCGCCGCCGTACCGAAGCCGGTGCGCCAGGCGATCGCGTCCATCGTCTCGTCCGTCGCCTCCAGCAGCCGCTGGGCCAGCAGCACGCGCTGGCGCAGGATCCAGCGGTAGGGAGTCGTGCCCGTCTCCTGCTGGAAGCGGCGGGCGAAGGTGCGCGGGGACATGTGCGCCCGGGCCGCGAGCTGGTCGACGGTGACCTCCTCGTCGAGGTGCTGCTCCATCCAGGCCAGCACCTCGCCGACGGTGTCGCAGGAGGAGCGCGGCAGCGGGCGTTCGATGTACTGCGCCTGACCGCCGTCCCGGTGCGGCGGTACGACCATGCGCCGGGCGATCTTGTTGGCGACCTCCGGTCCCTGCTCCTTGCGCACGAGGTGCAGGCAGGCGTCGATGCCCGCGGCGGTGCCGGCGCTGGTGATCACCGGGTCGTCGTCCACGTAGAGCACGTCCGGCGAGACGGCCACCGTCGGGTACTGCCGGGCCAGCTCGTCCGCGTGGTGCCAGTGGACCGTGCACCGCCGCCCGTCCAGCAGCCCGGCGGCGCCGAGCACGAACACCCCGGAGCACACGCTCAGCACCCGCGCGCCCCGGTCCACCGCCTGCCGCAGGGCGTCCAGCAGCTCGGGCGGGTACTCCCGGCGCGCGTAGCCGCTCCCGGCCGGTACGGCGATCAGGTCGGCCTCCTCCAGCCGCTCCAGCCCGTACGGGGTGGCGACGGAGAGCCCGGCGACGTGCGTGCTCAGCTCCGGGCCCTGGGCCGACACCACCGCGAAGTCGTACACCGGCAGGCCCTCGTCGCTCCGGTCGGTGCCGAAGACCTCGCAGAGCACGCCGAGTTCGAAGGGCTGCACGCCGTCCAGCAGGACGGCCGCCACGTTCTTCAGCATGCCGCCAGTGTGCCTCGGAAGTGGCAGGAAATCGAGGCCCTGCGGCAGTCCTGCCACTCCCGGTAAGGAGTATCCGGCGCGACAGTGGTGTCATGACCGGAAACCAGATGGAAGCCCTGATCGGCATGCTCGTGACCTTCGGACTCCTGGTCCTCATGGTCCTCCCCTCGGTGATCGGCATCGTGCGCGACAGGCGCGTCGACCGTCGGATCAGGGAGGCCCAGGCGGCCCGGGAGGGCGAGGGAACAGGGAAGGAGACTCAGAAGTCCTCGGACAGGTCGACGGTGCCCTCCACCGCCACCTGGTACGCCGAAGGACGCCGCTCGAAGAAGTTGGTCAGCTCCTGAACCCCCTGCAGCTCCATGAAGGAGAAGGGGTTCTCGGAGCCGTACACCGGGGCGAAGCCGAGCCGCGTCAGGCGCTGATCGGCCACGCACTGAAGGTACTGCCGCATCGAGTCGGTGTTCATCCCCGGGAGGCCGTCACCGCACAGGTCGCGCGCGAACTGCAGCTCGGCCTCGACGGCCTCCCGCAGCATGTCGGTGACCTCCTGCCCGAGCGCGTCGTCGAACAGCTCCGGCTCCTCCTTGCGCACGGTGTCGACCACGTCGAAGGCGAAGGACATGTGCATCGTCTCGTCGCGGAACACCCAGTTGGTGCCGGTGGCCAGGCCGTGCAGCAGGCCCCGGCTGCGGAACCAGTAGACGTAGGCGAAGGCGCCGTAGAAGAACAGGCCCTCGATGCACGCGGCGAAGCAGATGAGGTTGAGCAGGAAACGGCGCCGGTCGGCCTTGCTCTCCAGGCGGTCCATCGACTCGACCGAGTCCATCCACGTGAAGCAGAACTCGGCCTTCTCGCGGATCGAGGGGATGTTCTCCACGGCCGCGAAGGCGGCGGCGCGGTCCTCCGGGTCGGGAAGGTAGGTGTCCAGCAGCGTCAGGTAGAACTGGACGTGCACGGCCTCCTCGAAGAGCTGCCGGGACAGGTACAGCCGCGCCTCGGGGGAGTTGATGTGCTTGTAGAGGGTGAGCACCAGGTTGTTCGCCACGATCGAGTCGCCGGTGGCGAAGAAGGCCACCAGCCGCCCGATCAGGTGCTGCTCCTCGGGGCTGAGCTTCGCGAGGTCGGCGACGTCCGAGTGGAGGTCGACCTCCTCGACGTGCCAGGTGTTCTTGATGGCGTCCCGGTAGCGCTCGTAGAAGTCCGGGTAGCGCATGGGGCGCAGGGTCAGCTCGAAGCCCGGGTCGAGCAGGTTCTTGGTGTTCTCGTTCATCACTGGCAGGCCTCGCAGGACTCGGGGTTTTCCAGGGAGCAGGCGACGGCCTCTTCGGGGGCCGGCTGCGGGACGGTGGCGGCGCGCGCGGCGCGGGCGATGCGGGTCGCCGGGCGCGAACGCAGGTAGTACGTGGTCTTCAGGCCCTGCTTCCAGGCGTACGCGTACATCGAGGAGAGCTTCCCGATGGTCGGCGTCTCCAGGAACAGGTTCAGCGACTGGGCCTGGTCGAGGTAGGGGGTGCGGGCGGCGGCCATGTCGATCAGGCCGCGCTGCGGGATCTCCCAGGCGGTGCGGTACAGCGCGCGGACGTCCTCGGGGATCCAGGAGAAGCCCTGCACCGAGCCGCCCGCCTCGCGCAGCGCCTCGCGGGTGCGGGCGTCCCACACGCCGAGCCGCTTGAGGTCGTCCACCAGGTACGAGTTGACCTGGAGGAACTCGCCGGACAGGGTCTCGCGCTTGAACAGGTTCGACACCTGCGGCTCGATGCACTCGTACACGCCCGCGATGGAGGCGATGGTCGCCGTCGGGGCGATCGCGAGGAGCAGGGAGTTGCGCAGGCCGGTGGTGGCGACGCGCTCGCGCAGGGCGGCCCAGCGCTCCGGCCAGGTGTGCTCGACGCCGTAGTGGTCGGGGTGCAGCACACCCCGGGCGGTACGGGTCTTGTCCCAGGCCGGCAGCGGGCCGTTGCGCTCGGCGAGGTCGGCGGAGGTCTCGTACGCGGCGAGCATGATCCGCTCGGCGATACGGGTGGAGAGGGCCTTGGCCTCGGGTGAGTCGAAGGGCAGGCGGAGCCGGAAGAAGACGTCCTGGAGGCCCATCGCGCCCAGGCCCACCGGCCGCCAGCGGGCGTTGGAGCGGCCCGCCTGCCCGGTCGGGTAGAAGTTGATGTCGACGACCCGGTCCAGGAAGGTGACGGCGGTGCGGACGGTGGCGTCCAGCCGCTCCCAGTCCATGTCGCCGGCCGCGTGGTCCACGAACGCGCCGAGGTTGACCGAGCCCAGGTTGCAGACCGCCGTCTCGCCGTCGTCCGTGACCTCCAGGATCTCCGTGCAGAGGTTGGAGGAGTGGACGACGTGGCCGGGTTCCGCGGTCTGGTTGGCGGTGCGGTTGGCGGTGTCCTTGAAGGTCATCCAGCCGTTGCCGGTCTGCGCGAGGGTGCGCATCATACGGCCGTACAGCTCACGGGCGGGCAGCGTCCTGCGGGCCAGCCCCGCCGCCTCCGCCGCGCGGTACGCCGCGTCGAACTCCTCGCCCCACAGGTCGACCAGCTCGGGCACGTCGGAGGGGGAGAACAGCGACCACGGCCCGTCGGCGTCCACCCGGCGCATGAACTCGTCCGGGATCCAGTGCGCCAGGTTCAGGTTGTGCGTGCGGCGGGCGTCCTCGCCGGTGTTGTCGCGCAGCTCCAGGAACTCCTCGACGTCCGCGTGCCAGGTCTCCAGGTAGACCGCCGCCGCGCCCTTGCGCCGGCCGCCCTGGTTCACGGCGGCGACCGAGGCGTCGAGCGTCTTCAGGAACGGGACGATGCCGTTGGAGTGCCCGTTGGTGCCGCGGATCAGCGAACCCCGGGCGCGGACGCGGGAGTAGGCGATGCCGATGCCGCCGGCGTGCTTGGAGAGGTTGGCGACCTGGTGGTAGCGGTCGTAGATGGAGTCCAGCTCGTCCTTCGGGGAGTCCAGGAGGTAGCAGGACGACATCTGGGCGTGCCGGGTGCCGGAGTTGAAGAGGGTGGGGGAGGAGGGCAGGTAGTCGAGGCGGCTCATCAGCCCGTACAGGGCGGCGACCTCGTCGGCGGACCTGGTGCTGTCGTCCTCGGCGAGACCGGCGGCCACGCGCAGCATGAAGTACTGGGGGGTCTCGACGACCTTGCGGGTGATCGGGTGGCGCAGCAGGTAGCGGCTGTACACCGTGCGCAGGCCGAAGTAGCCGAAGCGGTCGTCGGCGGCCGGGTCGGTCAGCGCGTCGAGGCGGTCCGCGTGCAGCCGGACGAACGCGGCGGTGCGGTCGGCGATCAGGCCCTCGCGGTGGCCGGCGGCGACCGACCCGGTGAAGGAGGTGACGCCCTGGGAGGCGGCCTCGGCGCGGATGGCGAGGGTCAGCAGCCGGGCGGCCAGCCGGGAGTAGACCGGGTCCTCGGAGATCAGGCCGGCCGCCGCCTCGGTGGCGAGTTCGCGCAGCTCGGCCTCGTCCGCGCGGGCGGACCGGCCGCGCAGCGCGGCGGCGGCGACCCGGCCGGGGTCGGCGTCGGGGAGGTCGGCGGTCAGCCCGGTCAGGGTCCGCAGCAGGGCGGCACCGGGCCCGTCGGACTCCTCGGCCACCGGGGTCGCTGAAGCGGTGGTCGACAACGGGGCCGCTGAAGCCGGGTCGGCTGGCGCGATGGTCACGTGGGGCACTCCCTCGCTCGGCACGGGACCTGGCGGAGGGCAGGGGGCAGCTCACGAGCGCACGCGGCGTCGCGTCCACCGGCCCACTCCACGAGGCCCGGACGTCATGGCACCCGGACCGGGACGGCCGGGCGCACTGTCGGCAGGTCCTCGGACTCAAGCCCGTGCGTAGACACGTGAAGACGCGAACACGCACAAGTACACCGTTGCGGGACAGTTCCGGATTCGCACCGGATTCCCCTGCGGCGACAGCGAGCACGAGCATACATCTTGTGCCGGGCCCGGCGACCACCCCCAGATGTTGTGTCCCGATGTCCGCGGGCACGACAACGGGCCGCCGGATCCTCCGACGGCCCGCCGTGTGTCAGGGGTCAGTGCGAGGTGCCCGCCGTGGCCGGCGGCAGCTCCACCTCGACACCCGGGTCGCCCGCGTCCGCCGTGTAGTCGCCGGGCTTGGTCTCGTCGACGCCGTCGGGGGCCTTGGCCGCCCGCAGGACGAAGGTCAGGACCACGGTGACCAGGACGTTCAGCACGAAGGCGGTGAGACCGATGTAGCCGATCTCGCCGATGCCGGGGATCTCGTCGGAGGAGCCGCCGAAGTGCTTCTGCGTCGGTGAGGCCACCCCGTACGCGGCGACCGTGCCGTACACCATGCCGACCGCCCAGCCGCCGAGCAGCGCCCAGCGGTGGAACCAGCGGGTGAACAGGCCGCCGACCAGGGCCGGGAAGGTCTGCAGGATCCAGATGCCGCCGAGCAGCTGGAAGTTGATCGCGACCGTCTTGTCCATGCCCAGGACGAAGACCAGCGCGCCCACCTTCACCAGCAGCGACACCAGCTTGGAGACCTTGGTCTCCTGGGCCGGGGTGGCGTCCGGCTTGATGAAGTCCTTGTAGATGTTGCGGGTGAAGAGGTTCGCCGCCGCGATCGACATGATCGCCGCCGGGACCAGCGCGCCGATGCCGATGGCCGCGAAGGCGACGCCCGCGAACCAGTCCGGGAACATGGTCTCGAACAGCTGCGGGATCGCCAGCTGCCCGTTCTCCACCTTCACGCCCGCCGCGATCGCCATGAAGCCCAGCAGCGCCAGCAGGCCCAGCATCAGCGAGTACAGCGGCAGGATCGTGGTGTTGCGCCGGATCACCTCACGGCTGCGCGAGGACAGCGTCGCGGTGATCGAGTGCGGGTACATGAAGAGCGCGAGCGCCGAGCCGAGGGCCAGGGTGGCGTACGTCCACTGGCCGCCGTGGTCCGGCACCAGTCCGCCGTTGCCCGACTCGGTGAACTTGTCGCCCGCGGCCGCGAAGATGTCGTCGAAGCCGCCCAGTTTGATCGGGATGTAGATGATGGCCACCGCGATCACGATGTAGATCAGCGTGTCCTTCACGAAGGCGATCAGCGCGGGCGCGCGCAGCCCCGACGAGTAGGTGTACGCCGCCAGCACACCGAAGGCGATCAGCAGGGGCAGGTCCTTGATGAACCAGTTGGTGTCCTCGCCGCCGCCGACGCCCATCACGTCCAGCACGGCCTGGATGCCGACCAGTTGGAGCGCGATGTACGGCATCGTCGCCAGGATGCCGGTGACGGCGACCGCCAGCGACAGGCCCTTCGAGCCGAACCGGCCGCGCACGAAGTCCGAGGTCGTCACGTAGCCGTGCTTGTGGGAGACCGACCACAGCCGCGGCAGGAAGGTGAAGATCAGCGGGTAGACCAGGATCGTGTACGGCACCGCGAAGAAGCCGGCCGCGCCCGCCGCGTAGATCGCCGCCGGTACGGCGACGAAGGTGTACGCCGTGTACAGGTCGCCGCCCAGCAGGAACCAGGTGACCCAGGTGCCGAACGAGCGGCCGCCGAGGCCCCACTCGTCGAGGCTCTGGTCGTTCGCGGCCTTGCGCCAGCGGGCGGCCAGGAAGCCCATGGCGGTGACGAGCAGGAAGAAGAAGATGAAGACGGCGAGCGCGACGCCGTTCACGCCGTCGTTCACTTGGCCCCGCCTTCCCGGCGGGCGCGCTGGTCACGCTGCCACAGCTTGTAGGCGACCATCGTCAGCGCGGTGGAGATCAGCACCCACGCCATCTGGTACCAGTAGAAGAACGGGATGCCGATGAAGGCCGGGTCCGTCTTCGCGTACGAACCGACCCAGATCATGGCGACGAACGGCGCGAAGAGACAGACGCCGATGACGACGCGCACCGGCGTCACCACCGGCCCTCTGCTCACTGGTGGGGCTTGTGACATGAGGCGGCTCCGTCCCCTAGCTGATCACCTCGTACAGTGCGCAGGAATGTAGGTGACGGTGCCGGGAGAGCGGAAGACCTCGTCCGCATATCGGTCCCCAACCGCAACGTCGGGGCTGGTGGGGCGGGGAGCCGGTCAGTCCTGGGGCCGCTTCAGGCGGGCCACGAACTTGTAGCGGTCGCCGCGGTACACCGAGCGCACCCACTCCACCGGCTGGCCCGTCCGGTCCCGCGAGTGCCGGGAGAGCATGAGCATGGGCAGGCCGACGTCGGTGCCGAGCAGACCGGCCTCGCGCGGGGTGGCCAGGGACGTCTCGATGGTCTCCTCGGCCTCGGCGAGGTGGACGTCGTACACCTCGGCGAGCGCGGTGTAGAGGGACGTGTACTTCGCCAGGGAGCGGCGCAGCGCCGGGAAGCGCTTGGCGCTGAGGTGGGTCGTCTCGATGGCCATCGGCTCGCCGTTGGCCATGCGCAGCCGCTCGATGCGCAGCACCCGTCCGCCGGCCGTGATGTCCAGCAGCCCGGCGAGCCGGTCGTCGGCGGTGATGTACCCGATGTCCAGCAGCTGCGAGGTGGGTTCGAGGCCCTGGGCCCGCATGTCCTCCGTGTAGGAGGTGAGTTGCAGGGCCTGCGACACCTTGGGCTTGGCGACGAAGGTGCCCTTGCCCTGGATGCGTTCGAGGCGGCCCTCGACGACCAGTTCCTGGAGGGCCTGGCGGACGGTCGTGCGCGAGGTGTCGAACTCGGCGGCCAGGGTGCGTTCGGGCGGGACCGGCGTGCCCGGCGCCTGGGTCCGGGTCATGTCGAGCAGGTGCTTCTTCAGTCGGTAGTACTTGGGCACGCGCGCGGTACGGACGGTCGCCCCACCCTCGTTCTCCGCACTGCTGACGTCGGTGCTCATGCTCTGCCTTCCCGGCTCCGGGTGCCGAAGCGACCGATCCCTGTCGGCCACGGCCCACATCGTGGCACGGCCGCGTGCCGGCATGGTCCCGCACGCTCCGTGATCCCTTCTGTATACCTCCGGGGCCCTTGTTGGTCTAGTCCACAGCGCCGCCGGACCTCGCTGGTACGTGCGTTCGGAACCGTACCGGCAGGTCGTTCGGCGGGCAGTGGTACACCCGGTCCCGGTCCGTCCGAACTGCCGCTTGCGCAATGAAAGGTCCCTGCATATCTCGGTCGCATCACGGACGCAACGAGCGTGCTGGAACACCCTTGACAGCCCTATTGGTCTGGGCCAAGCTCCCCCTACTGGTCTACACCATTGGTCCAGGTCCCGGCCCCATGGGCGGTCCGCGTCGACGAGCAACCGCGGGGAGGCAGGGGGGTTTTGTGGCATCCCTGAGGAGGGTGGCGTGAAGCGCAAGCTGATAGCCGCGATCGGTATCGCGGGCATGATGGTCTCGATCGCGGCGTGCGGGGGCGACAGCGGCGACGACGACGGCAAGAAGGCCGGGGCGGACGGTTACGCCGGCGAGACGCTCACCGTGTGGGTGATGGACGGTTCCTCGCCCGACGACTGGCAGGCGGACCTCGCCAAGGAGTTCGAGGCGAAGACCAAGGCCAAGGTCAAGTTCGAGATCCAGAAGTGGAACGGTATCCAGCAGAAGCTGACCACCGCCCTCTCCGAGGAGAACCCGCCCGACGTCTTCGAGATCGGCAACACCCAGACGCCGGCCTACGCCAAGACCGGCGGCCTCGCGGACCTGAGCGACCTCAAGAGCGAGATCGGCACCGACTGGTCCGAGTCCCTCAACAAGTCCGCCGTCTTCGAGGACAAGCAGTACGCGGCCCCGTGGTTCGTGGTCAACCGCGTGGTCATCTACAACAAGAAGATCTGGGCGGACGCGGGCATCAAGGGCACGCCCAAGACCCGCGACGAGTTCTACGACGCCCTCAAGACGATCGGCGACAAGACCGACGCCGAGCCGATCTACCTGCCCGGCCAGAACTGGTACCACTTCGTGGGCCTGGCCATCGGCGAGGGCGCCGAGCTGGTCAAGAAGGACGGCGACAAGTACGTCTCCAACCTCGACGACCCGAAGATCGCCGCCGCCACCGAGACGTACAAGAAGTTCCAGGCCCTCTCCAAGGCGCCCAAGGACAAGGACGAGGCCACCCCGCAGCAGGGTGAGATCTTCGCCAAGGGCAAGACCGGCGCCATCATCGGCATGGGCTGGGAGGGCGCCACCGCGATCGCCACCAACCCGGCGATCGAGAAGGACCTCGGCTACTTCACCATCCCGGGTGCCACGGCCGACAAGCCCGAGGGCGTCTTCCTCGGCGGCTCCAACCTGGCCGTCGCCGCGGGCAGCAAGAAGCAGGACCTCGCCAAGGAGTTCCTGAAGATCGCGCTGTCCGACAAGTACGAGGGTGCGCTGGCCAAGGCCAACGGCGTCATCCCGAACAAGGAGTCGCTGAAGAGCAACCTGGAGGGCAACGCCGCCGCCGAGGCGGCCGCGCCGGCCTCCGCGGGCGGTGACACCACGCCGCTGATCGCGGAGTGGGCCGCGGTCGAGAACGACCCCAACCCGATCAAGACCTACCTGACGGCCGTGCTGAAGGGGAAGTCCCCGGCCGAGGCCGCCGAGCAGGTCGAGGGCGAGTTCAACAAGCGCCTGGCGCAGCAGCAGTAGCACCGGGTGAGCCGGGGCGGGGACCGGTAGGTCACGGTCCCCGCCCCGGCGTCGAGGTGAACAGGTCGAGAAGAGAGAGACCGCGAGCATGACCGTGCAGACCGAACGGCCGCCCTCAGGCCCGGCGGACGTCCGCAAGGCGGACGGCGGGGGGACCGGCGGGCCGAGAACGAGAGCCGCGTCGCGCGCCGGCGCGCTCGTCCCGTACCTGTTGCTGCTGCCCGCCTGCGCGGCCACCGTGCTGCTGCTCGGCTGGCCGCTGGTGAAGGACGGCCTGCTGTCCTTCCAGAACCTCAACATGGCGCAGCTCATCCAGCACGTCACCGAGTGGACCGGCTTCGACAACTACAAGGAGGTCCTCACCGGCGAGGACTTCTGGCGGGTCACCCTCCGCTCGATCGTCTTCACCGCGGTCAACGTCGCCCTCACCATGGTGGTGGGCGGCCTGATCGGCCTGCTGCTCGCCCGCCTCGGCCGGGTGATGCGGCTCGTGCTGATGGTCGGACTGGTGCTGGCGTGGGCCATGCCGGTGGTCGCCGCGACCACCGTCTACCAGTGGCTCTTCGCCCAGCGCTTCGGCGTCGTCAACTGGGTCCTGGACAAGCTCGGCTGGCACTCCATGGCCGACTACAGCTGGACCGGCAGCCAGATGTCGACCTTCTTCGTCGTCACCGTGCTGATCGTCTGGATGTCCGTCCCGTTCGTCGCGATCAACCTGTACGCGGCGACCACCACCATCTCCGGCGAGCTGTACGAGGCCGCCGCCCTCGACGGAGCCGGCGCCTGGCGCAGCTTCACCACGGTCACCCTGCCGGTCCTGCGGCCGTTCCTCTACGCGACGACCTTCCTGGAGATCATCTGGATCTTCAAGGCGTTCGTCCAGGTCTACACCTTCAATGGCGGCGGCCCGGACCGTCTCACCGAGATCCTGCCCGTCTACGCCTACATCGAGGGCGTCGGCAACCAGCACTACGGCATGGGCGCGGCGATCGCCGTTCTGACCATCCTGATCCTGCTCGGCCTGACCGCCTACTACCTCAGGATCGTGCTCAAGCAAGAGGAGGACGAGCTGTGAAGCGCTCGCTCTTCGGCCGCCTGTGGCCCAACGTCACGGCCGTCGTCCTGTTCATCGGCCTCGTCTTCCCCGTCTACTGGATGTTCGCCACGGCCTTCAAGCCGACCGGCGACATCATCTCCGAGGACCCGGTCTGGTTCCCGACCGACGTCACCTTCGACCACTTCAAGACCGCGGTCGAGGCCGACCACTTCTGGACCTACGTCGGCAACTCGTTCATCGTCACCGTCTGCGCCGTCGTCTTCTCGCTGGTGATCGCGCTGGCCGGGGCGTTCGCCCTGGCACGGATGCGGTTCAAGGGGCGGCGGGGCTTCATCGTCGGCTTCATGCTCGCCCAGATGGCGCCCTGGGAAGTCATGGTCATCGCCATCTACATGATCGTGCGCGACGCGTCGATGCTGAACAGCCTCGTGCCGCTCACCCTCTTCTACATGATGATGATCCTGCCCTTCACCATCCTCACGCTGCGCGGCTTCGTCGCCGCCGTGCCGAGGGAGCTGGAGGAGTCGGCGCTGGTCGACGGCTGCACGCGGGCCCAGGCGTTCCGCCGGGTCATCCTGCCGCTGCTCGCCCCGGGCCTGATGTCCACCTCGATGTTCGGCTTCATCACCGCCTGGAACGAACTGCCCCTGGTCCTGGTCGTCAACAAGGAGGCCGAGGCCCAGACCCTGCCCCTGTGGCTGACCAGCTTCCAGACCGTCTTCGGCGACAACTGGGGTGCGACCATGGCCGCCTCGTCGCTCTTCGCCATCCCGATCCTGATCCTCTTCGTCTTCCTGCAGCGCAAGGCCGTCAGCGGCCTGACCGCCGGCGCCGTGAAGGGATAACGCCACCCCATGACGACCATCGCCAGGGCCACCGACACCCTCACCCGCGACGCGCTCACGGTCCTCCAGCCGGGCTTCACCGGCACCGAGGCCCCCGACTGGCTGCTGCGCCGCCTCGGCGAGGGCCTGGCCTCCGTCGGCCTGTTCGGCCGCAACATCGCCGGCGCCGAGCAACTGGCCGCGCTCACCGCCCAGCTGCGCGCCGAACGCGAGGACGTCCTCGTCGCCATCGACGAGGAGGGCGGCGACGTCACCCGCCTGGAAGTGCGGACCGGCTCCTCCTTCCCCGGCAACTTCGCCCTCGGCGCGGTGGACGACGTCGCGCTCACCCGCGCGGTGGCCGCGGAACTGGGCCGCCGGCTCGCGGCCTGCGGGGTGAACCTCAACTGGGCCCCCTCCGCCGACGTCAACTCCAACCCGGACAACCCGGTCATCGGCGTGCGTTCCTTCGGTGCCGCCAGCGACCTCGTCGCCCGGCACACCGCCGCCTACGTCACCGGCCTCCAGTCGGCCGGCGTGGCGGCCTGCACCAAGCACTTCCCCGGGCACGGCGACACGGCCGTCGACTCCCACCACTCCCTGCCGCGCATCGACGTGGACCCCGGCGTGCTGGCCGAGCGCGACCTGGCCCCGTTCCGCGCGGCCATCGACGCGGGCAGCCGCGCGGTGATGAGCGCCCACATCCTGGTCCCGGCCCTGGACCCGGAGCGCCCGGCGACGTTGTCCCGGCGCATCCTGACCGACCTGCTCCGCGGCGAGCTGGGCTACGACGGCCTGATCGTCACCGACGGCATGGAGATGCGGGCCATCGCGGGCACGTACGGCATCGAACGCGGCAGCGTCCTGGCCGTCGCGGCGGGCGCCGACGCGATCTGCGTGGGCGGCGGCCTCGCCGACGAGGAGACCGTACGGCGGCTGCGCGACGCCCTGGTCGAGGCCGTCCGCGCGGGCGAGCTGCCCGAAGAGCGCCTGGCCGACGCGGCGGAGCGCGTCCGCGCCCTCGCCCGCTGGACCGCGGCCGAGCGGACGGGCGCCGACCGGGCCGCGCACGCCGCCGGCACCGACGCCGACGGCGACGTGGGCCTGCGCGCCGCCCGCCGCGCCCTGCGGGCCACCGGCGCCGAGGGCTTCACCCCGCTCACCGAGCCGCCGTACGTCGCCGCGTTCACCCCGGTCGCGAACATCGCGGTCGGCGACGAGACGCCGTGGGGTGTCGCCGCCGAGCTGTCCCGCCTGCTTCCCGGCACGGAGACCGGCAGCTTCGCCGGTCCGGACGCCGGGAAGGAGGCGCTGGCGGCGGCCGGAGCGCGCCGCGTCGTGGCCGTCGTCCGCGACGAGCACCGCCACCCGTGGATGGCGGCGGCCCTCGACACCCTGCTGGACGCCCGCCCCGACACCATCGTGGTCGAGATGGGCGTCCCGCGCGCCACACCCCGCGGCGCCCTCCACCTGGCCACCCACGGCGCGGCCCGCGTCTGCGGCCGCGCGGCGGCGGAGGCCCTCACGGGGGCGTGAGGAGGACCTCGCCGGTACGCGGAAGGCGCCGACCCCTGGTGGGTCCGGCGCCTTCCGCCTTCCGCGGCGGGCTCAGCCGTGCGGCGCCGTGCCCGGTGCGGTCGTGACGAAGGGCGCTGCCCCCGGTCGTGGGGGCAGCGCCCTCGGCGCACGCGGCGGGAACGGGCTCAGATCCCCTGCCACTCGGGCTTGTGGGCGTACGTGTGCCGGAAGTAGTCGGCGAGCTTCAGCTTGCCGGCGGCGGCCTCGTCGACGACGACCGTGGCGTGCGGGTGGAGCTGGAGGGCGGAGGCCGGGCACACGGCCGCGACCGGCCCCTCGACGCTCGCGGCGACCGCGTCCGCCTTGCCCTCACCGGTGGCGAGCAGCACCACGTGCCGGGCCTCCAGGATGGTCCCGATGCCCTGCGTGATCACGTGGTGCGGCACCTGGTCGATGTCGCCGTCGAAGAAGCGCGCGTTGTCGACGCGGGTCTGCTCGGTGAGCGTCTTGATCCGGGTCCGCGAGGCGAGCGAGGAGCACGGCTCGTTGAAGCCGATGTGCCCGTCGGTCCCGATCCCCAGCAGCTGGAGGTCGACCCCGCCGGCCCCGCCGAGCGCCTCGTCATACGCCGCGCACGCCTCCTGCACGTCGGCCGCCGTGCCGTCGGGTCCCATGAACGCGTCCATGCCGATCCCCAGCGGTTCGAGCACCTCGCGCCGCAGCACCGAGCGGTACGACTCCGGGTGCTCCGCGGGCAGTCCCACGTACTCGTCGAGCTGGGCGATCCGGGCCCGCGCGGTGTCCACGGCACCCGCGCGCACCTTGGCCGCCAGCGCCTCGTACACGGGCAGCGGCGTCGAGCCGGTGGCCACCCCGAGCAGGGCGTCGGGCTTGCGTCGCAACAGCTGTGCCATGGCCTCGGCTATCAGCTCGCCGCCTGCCTTGGCGTCCGGAACGATGACAACTTCCACGCTTGCCTGCCGTTTCGAAGAGGGGACTCGCCCGGGGTCCGGGACTGGCTGTGTGGGGCCCTATGTGGTTTAGACCAATCTAACAGAGCCCGCCCCCGCGGGCGCGTCGAACCGGTCGGGCGAGTGGCGGCGTCCCGCCGGTCTCAGGTCAGCGAACCCCCCGTCGCGTCCACCCAGCTTCCCGTGACCCACCGGCCCTCGCGCGAGGCGAGGAAGGCGACCACGTCGGCCACCTCGGCCGGCGACCCGACGCCGCCCAGCGCGGAGAGCGCCGCCGCCCGGTCCCAGCCGCCGGGGCTTCCGTGCAGCAGCTCCGCCGTGTTGTCGGTGTCGATGATGCCGGGCGCCACCGAGTTCACCGTGATGCCGCGGGCGCCGAGCACCTTGGAGAGGTCGCGCGAGAGCACGTCCAGCGCGCCCTTCGTCATCGCGTACGCCACGTTGTCCGGCATCACCGCGGTGCGGGCCAGGCCCGAGGAGATGTTGACGACCCGGCCGCCGTCGCGGAGCCGGCCCATGCCGTGCTTCAGGATGAAGAACGGCGCCTTCACGTTCACCGCGAAGACCGCGTCGTACTCCTCCTCGCCTATCTCGCCGATGGGGCGGGCGCTGCCGATCCCGGCGTTGTTCACCAGGACGTCCAGCCCGTCGGCGTGCCGGTCGAACTCCTCCCACAGCGCCTCGGCCGCCCCCTGGGCCCGGAGGTCCGCCCTGATCGCGAACGCCGAGCCGCCCGCCGCCTCGATCGCGGCGACCGTCTCCTTCGCCGCCGCCTCGTTCCCGCCGTAGTGCACCCCGACCCGCGCGCCGTCGCGGCCCAGCCGCTCCGCGATGCCCCGCCCGATGCCCCTGCTCGCCCCCGTGACGAGAGCCGTTCTGCCCGCAAGCACGCCCATGTCGGCGCCCCCTTCGCAATTTCCTAGCGGTCGCTACAGAAATGACCGTACAACAGCCCGGCGACATTTTTCTAGTGCCCGCTATAAAATGCACTCCATGGTGAGCAGTGAGAAGAGCCGGCGGGCCGGAACGCCGGCGCCCAGCGCCAGGACCCGTGGCCGCCCCCGCTCCTTCGACCGCGCGACGGCCCTGGAGAAGGCGCTGATGGCCTTCTGGGAGCACGGGTACGAGGCCACGTCGGTCTCCGACCTCACCCGGGTCATGGACATCGGCGCCCCGAGCCTGTACGCCGCCTTCGGCGACAAGCGCTCCCTCTTCGAGGAGGTCGTCCAGGAGTACGGGGTGCGGTACGGATCCTTCGGCAACCGCGCGCTCGCCGAGGAGCCGACCGCCCGCGCCGGGATCGAGCGGATGCTGCGTGAGGCCGCCGCCGAGTACACCGCCCCCGGCCGGCCGCACGGCTGCCTCGTCATCCACGCGGCCGCCAACTGCTCGACCGCCGAGGTCGAGGAGTCCCTGCGGGAGCGGCGCAACGCCAACATCGCCGCGATCGAGAGCCGGATCGGCGCCGACGTCGCCGCGGGTGTGCTGCCGTCGGACACCGACGCCGCCGCGCTCGCCCGGTACACCGGCGCGATGATCCAGGGCATGTCCCAGCAGGCGCGCGACGGCGCGAGCCGGGCGGAGCTGGAGGCGCTCGCGGAAATTGCCCTGACGGTCTGGCCCCGCGCGTGAGCCAACAGGGTTAGGCTTCTGCCGGTGCTCGGATGTCCGAGCAGCCGGGGGAGCGCGACAACGACAAACACGGTTCACCGCATGGACACGGCGAGTGGTCTAGTCCACAATGACTACGGAGACCCTTGCCGCGAGCATCACGCGAGGTGATCGTCAGACTTCCGCCTTCCCCGCACAGGAGGGCGGACCGAGGAACCGGTGCTCTCTGCCCTGACTGCCCCGGCTCCTCATCCATCGGCCGACCGGGACCGCACACCCCACGGCCGTTGTTGCTCCGGGCTGCGGTGCCGGGAGGGTTGAGGGTCCCTCTCAGGCGCCGCGGCCCGCGGGTGTGTCAGGGCGGAACCCGCAGGCGTTCCACGACGGAATCTGGCCGATTCCGATCGCCGTCCGTACCGCCAGGTACGCTCAGCCACGTGCCCTCCATGAACGAACTCGTACGCCAGCACACCGCGCTCGACGACTCCGACCTCGAGTGGCTCCACCTGCTGGTCTCGGAGTGGCAGCTCCTCTCCGACCTCTCCTTCGCCGACCTGGTCCTGTGGGTCCCGACCCGCGACGGCACGCGCTACGTCTCCGTCGCCCAGATGCGTCCCAACACCGGGCCGACCTCGTACCAGGACGACATGGTCGGCCACCTCGTCCCACGCGGCCGGCGCCCCATGCTGGACGCCGCCCTGGACGAGGGCCGCATCGTGCGCGAGGGCGACCCGGAGTGGCGCGAGGAGGTCCCGGTCCGCGTCGAGTCCATCCCCGTACGCCGCCAGGGCCGGGTCCTGGGCGTCATCGCCCGCAACACCAACCTGCTCACGGTGCGCACGCCCAGCCGCCTGGAGCTCACGTATCTGCAGAGCGCCTCGGACCTGGCGCAGATGATCGCGGCCGGCGCCTTCCCGTTCGAGAACCAGCAGGTCGACATGGACGCCTCCCCCCGCGTCGGCGACGGCCTGATCCGGGTCGACGGGGACGGCATCGTCCAGTACGCCTCCCCGAACGCGCTGTCGGCCTACCACCGCATGGGTCTGGCCGCCGACCTCGTCGGCCACCACCTGGGCCGGACCACCGCCGAACTCGCCCCCTCCCGCGGCCCCGTGGACGAGGCGCTCGCCAAGGTGGCCAGCGGCTGGGCGCCGCGCGAGTTCGAGATCGAGGCGCACGACGGGGTGATCCAGTTCCGCGCCATCCCGCTCAAGCCGAAGGGCACGCGCATCGGTTCGCTGGTCCTCCTGCGCGATGTCACGGAACTGCGCCGCCGCGAGCGTGAGTTGATCACCAAGGACGCCACCATCCGGGAGATCCACCACCGGGTGAAGAACAACCTCCAGACGGTGGCCGCCCTGTTGCGCCTCCAGGCCCGGCGCATCGAGTCCGACCGGGGCCGCGAGGCGCTCGAGGAGGCCGTGCGCCGGGTCGGCTCGATCGCGATCGTGCACGAGACGCTCTCGCAGAACCTGGACGAACGCGTGGAGTTCGACGAGATCGCCGACCGCGTGCTGGCGATGGTGGCGGAGATCTCCCCGGGCACGGTCACCGGCCGGCGCACCGGACGCTTCGGCATCCTGGACGCCGAAGTGGCCACCCCCCTGTCGATGGTGCTGACCGAGGTCCTGCAGAACGCCCTGGAGCACGGCTTCCGCGACGGCGACACCGGCACCGTCGAGGTCTCGGCGGTCCGCGGCGGTACCACGAAGGAGGCCCGGCTCCTGGTCACGGTCCAGGACGACGGGGTGGGCCTGCCCGAGGGCTTCGACCCGCACCGCTCCGGGAACCTCGGCCTGCAGATCGTGCGCACCCTGGTCGAGGGTGAGCTGGGCGGCGCCTTCGACATGGTCCCGGCCCCGGAGCGCGGCACCCGGGTGATCCTGGACCTCCCGGTGCCTGCGCAGAAGTAGGGCCGCGGGCGGGGGAGCGGCGGCAGAAGGGGGAGGGGCGCGCAGCGGCCGTGGCGGCGGGTCCGGACAGCAAAAAGCCCCGGACCGGTGAAGGTCCGAGGCCAGTGCTCGTGCGATCGCATCGGGGGTACTGCGCGCTGCGGCTCGGGAGCGGGGGTGGCGTACTCGCTGTACGCGCCGCCAAGCTCAGGCTGTCAGCAGGGGTGGATGGTCAGGCGGAGGCCTGACGAGCCCGGTTGCGGGCGGCACGGCGCTTCATTGCGCGGCGCTCGTCCTCGCTGAGACCACCCCAGACGCCGGAGTCCTGACCGGACTCGAGCGCCCACTGCAGGCACTGCTCCATGACAGGGCAGCGACGGCAGACGGCCTTGGCTTCCTCGATCTGCAGCAGCGCGGGACCGGTGTTGCCGATGGGGAAGAAGAGCTCGGGGTCTTCCTCGCGGCAAACGGCGCGGTGACGCCAGTCCATGGCTGCTACCTCTCCTTGGTATTACATGCGGGTTGCTTGTGAATGTGAACGCTTTCACGAATCCCTCAACAAGGGAAGGGCCTACCGCCAGGTTGCCCGGCGTGGTCCTGTGGATTGAAGAGGGGTTCTGGTGATCTGTGGAGGCTGGTGTTGCGGGCCGTCCCGATCGCCAAGAAGAGACTCGCAAACCTCGGCGGCGGATACAACCCCTTCCGGAAAGTTTTTTTTGATTCTTCGGTGTCGACTAGGTCACAGCCGTACTTCCATGGGGTGGACCCTGGTCTAAACGTTCGAGTGAAAGGACTTTCGCCCCTTCTGCTCACACAATCACACGCAGTGCACGGCGTACGCCTGTGAACGTCACGCTGGTCCGCAGCCCCAGGTGGTCACCGTCCATCTGGAGGGGGAGCGGGACCTTCGAATGCAAGGTGAACTGGGTCAGATCGTGCAGGGAGGTCGCGTGCCGGCCCCGGGGTCCCCGCTCCGGGGACGAAGTGAGCAACTGGGTGCCATACCGGGCAACCGCGGCGGTCGACAGGCGGCTGAGGCCGAAGACGTCGAGCCCGGTATCGAACGAGGCCTTAGGTGACGCGTAGATCGGACGATTGCCGAGAAACGTCCAGGGGCAGGTGTTCGAGACTATGGACAGCACCAGATCGGTGACCGGATCCTCACCGGCCCGCTCCAGTGTGATCGTCCCGGTGCGGCGGTGCGGCTCGCCGATGAGCGCGCGCATCACCTGGCGGACGTAGAGGGCGTGCGTCGACTTCCTGCCGCGCTCGCGGTGCTGCTCCACGCGGCCGACGACACCGGCGTCGAAGCCCAGGCCGGCGTTGAAGGTGAACCAGCGGGAGGGCACGGCCTCGTCCTCCGTGCCCGGCGTCCCCGACGCCAGGCCCAGCCCGACGGTCCGCTCGCGGCCCTCGCGCAGCGCGTCCAGCAGGACGCCGGTGGCCTCCACCGCGTGGTTGGGCAGGCCGAGGGCGCGGGCGAAGACGTTGGTGGAGCCGCCGGGGACCACCGCGAGACCGGGCAGCTGCTCCGGGGCGGGACCGGCGTGCAGCAGGCCGTTGGCGACCTCGTTCACCGTGCCGTCGCCGCCGAGGGCGACCACCAGGTCGATGTCGTCGCTCTGCGCCGCCTGCCGGCCCAGGTCGCGCGCGTGGCCGCGGTACTCGGTGGTCACCGCTTCCAGCTTCATCTCGCTCGCGAGCGCGTGGATCAGCACGTCGCGCGTACGCGCACTCGTGGTGGTTGCCGCCGGATTGACCACGAGAAGTGCACGCATGGTCTGCAGGGTACCTACTGGGTGGTACCCCGGCCCAGGCCGAGGTGGAGATCGGTGCGGGCGCACGGTGCGCGCGGCGGCCCGGACGCGCCCCCGGGCTCCGGTGCGCCGAGGGCTACCCTTCAGGGGTGAGCAGTGAGCAGACCCCCACCCCCGAAGCCGCCGCAGAGGCGGGCCCCCGTCCCGGCCGGCTGACCGCCGCGGCCGCGCTGGCCGCACTGGAGGGGCTGGCACTCGTCGTCGGCGGCGCCTGGATGGTGGTGGGCGGCCTCACCGGCCACCCCGACGACCGGACGTCGGCCATCACCGGCGGCGTGACCCTGATCGTCCTCGCCCTGCTGCCGCTGCTCGCCGCCCGCGGTCTGATGGGCAGGCGGGGCTGGAGCAGGGGGCCGGCCGTCATCACCCAGATCATGGCGTTGCCGGTGGCCTACAACCTGCTGCAGGCCGACAGCGTGGCCATCCCGGCGGGCATCGTGCTCGGCGTCGTGGCCGTCACCGCGCTGGTGCTGCTCATCAACCCCACGACCACGCAGGCCCTCGGCATCAGGGGCCCCGGCAGAGCCGAGAAGTAGGCCCGCGCGCGACGACGCCCGGGCCCTGGACCGCGGTCCCCGCGCGCGTCGGTCGTCGCTCGTCGTCGCTACTCCTCGACCAGCAGCTTCTCCCGCAGCTGTGCCAGCGTGCGCGCCAGCAGCCGCGAGACGTGCATCTGCGAGATCCCGACCTCCTGCGCGATCTGCGACTGGGTCATGTTGCCGAAGAAGCGCAGCAGCAGGATCCGCTTCTCCCGGGGCGGCAGGTCCTCCAGCAGCGGCTTGAGCGACTCCCGGTACTCGACGCCCTCCAGCGCCTCGTCCTCGGCGCCCAGGGTGTCCGCGACCGCCGGGGACTCGTCGTCGGTGTCCGGGACGTCCAGGGACAGCGTGGAGTACGCGTTGGCCGACTCCAGGCCCTCCAGGACCTCCTCCTCCGAGATGGACAGCTTCTCGGCGAGTTCGTGCACCGTGGGGGAGCGGCCGTGCAGCTGCGAGAGTTCCGCGGTGGCCGTCGTCAGGGCCAGCCGCAGCTCCTGGAGCCGGCGCGGGACGCGCACCGCCCAGCCCTTGTCCCGGAAGTGGCGCTTGATCTCGCCGACGACCGTCGGTGTCGCGTACGTGGAGAACTCCACCCCGCGGTCCGGGTCGAAGCGGTCGACCGACTTGATCAGGCCGATGGTGGCGACCTGGGTGAGGTCGTCCAGGGGCTCGCCGCGGTTGCGGAAACGGCGTGCGAGGTGCTCGACGAGCGGCAGGTGCATCCGGACCAGCCGGTTGCGCAGCTCCGCGTACTCGGGGCTGTCCTTCTCCAGGGTGCGCAGCTCGGCGAAGAGGAGACGTGCCCCGCTGCGGTCCTGCGGGTCGTGCCGCGTGCCCTGCGTGCCCCGTGCGCCCGGCACGCCGTCCTCGGAGTGTCGCTCGTGCTCGCTCATCGTCCCGCCCGTCGCCCTTTCCCGAGCCCGCGCCTCCGCTCGGACGGGCCGGACGGGGCTCTCCCCGGTCCGCTGCCCGTCGCCCGGGACGACGGCCTCGGGGGAGGCCTCGTCCTGAGGATGCGGCCGGGCCTGCTCGGGGATGCCGTCGATGCCGTCCGCCATGCGTCGGGCCCCGTCCTCAGACTCAGAACGTGCGCCCTCGGCCGGCAGCTCCCGTGTGCCGCGCTCTTCGTCCCGCACCGGCCCGTCCCCGTTCCTCACGTCGGCCCGGGTCCCGCGCCGCGCTGTTTGTAGAGGCTGATCGAAACGGTTTTGTCCTCGTCCACGGCCGAGGAGACCTTGCCGGCCAGAGCGGACAGCACGGTCCAGGCGAAGGTGTCCCGCGAAGGGGCGTGGCCGTCCGTGGTCGGCGCCGAGACGGTGACCTCGAGCGAGTCGTCGACGAGGCGGAAGACACAGCTGAGCACCGAGCCGGGCACGGCCTGCTGAAGCAGGATCGCGCAGGCCTCGTCGACTGCGATGCGCAGGTCCTCGATCTCGTCGAGGGTGAAGTCCAAACGGGCTGCGAGGCCGGCCGTCGCCGTACGCAGCACCGACAGGTAGGCACCCGCGGCCGGCAGCCGGACTTCGACGAAGTCCTGGGTCGCGGGCTCGCCTGCGATCTGGGACACCCTCACCTCCAAGGTGGTACAAGCGTTACAGGATCGAGGGCCGCCCCTCGGGTAACGCGCTACGTGGTTCAGCGGTGACGTTATCGCGCTCCGAACTTTCCTGTCCCCGAGACCCCAACCCCTTGCTGTCACTCATAGTAAACACGTGAACACGCACAGTGGCTAGGGGTTCGGCGGGCCCAAATCGGAAGAGCGCGCGCCGGGTTGACGTACCCAGGCCTCAGACGGTCGAACCGTCCCCGGGACAGGTCACACGAGTACGTGATCGACGAAGCACCAGCGCCAGCTCTCACCGGGCTCGAAGGTGCGCATCACCGGGTGTCCGGTCTCCTTGTGGTGCGCCGTCGCGTGCCGCCTCGGCGAGGAGTCGCAGCAGCCGACGTGACCGCACACGAGACACAGCCTCAGCTGCACCGGATCCGTGCCCTCGGTCAGACACTCCGGGCAGGTCTCGGTGCGCGGCTCCGGTTCCGGGTGCGGCAGCGCGTCGGCGTGCGTGCACTGTTTCATGATTGCCAGGTTACGACGGGTGTGCGGATGACCGCGCGGAAAAAGAGGGCGGGCGAGGATCATGGACGTGATGCCGCTGCTGTTGTTGGTGGCGGGCAGTGCCGCGGTCGCCGCGGCGGGACGGCGGCTGCCGGTGCCGGCGCCGCTGCTGCTGGTCGCGGCGGGCCTGGCGGTGAGCTACGTCCCCGGGGTGCCCGACTACACCCTCGACCCGCACATCGTCCTGCCGCTGCTGCTGCCCCCGCTGCTCCACACGGCGGCCACCGACAGCTCCTACCTCGACCTGCGGGCGCAGGCGCGGCCGGTGGCGCTCCTGTCGGTGGGATACGTGCTCTTCGCGACCTTCGTCGTCGGCTGTGCCGCGTACCTGATCGTGCCGGGGCTGCCGCTGACCGCCGCCCTGGTGCTCGGCGCGGTGGTGGCGCCGCCGGACGCCGTCGCGGCCACGGCGGTGGCACGCCGGGTGGGGCTGCCGTCCCGGATCACCACGATCCTCCAGGGCGAGTCCCTCGTGAACGACGCCACCGCGATCACCGCCTTCAAGGTCGCCCTCGCGGCGGCGGTCGGCGAGGGCGCCACCTGGGCCGGCGGGATCGGCGAGTTCCTCATCGCGGCCGTCGGCGGCGTCGGCGTCGGTCTGGTGCTGATGGTGCCGCTCCACTGGCTGCGCACGCACATCAAGGAGGCGCTCCTGCAGAACACGCTCTCCCTGCTGATCCCGTTCGTCGCCTACGCGGTCGCCGAGCAGGTGCACGCGTCCGGGGTGCTCGCGGTGGTGGTCGTCGCGCTCTACCTCGGTCACCGCGCGTGGGAGGTCGATTTCGCCACCCGTCTCCAGGAGGAGGCCGTCTGGAAGATGGTGGCGTTCGTCCTGGAATCGGCCGTGTTCGCCCTGATCGGGCTCCAGCTGCCCGTCGTCCTCAAGGGACTCGGGGCCTACGAGGGCGCCGACGCCGCCTGGTACGCGCTGGCCGTCTTCCTGGTCGTCGCCGTGGCCCGGTTCGTGTGGGTGTACCCGGCGACCTACCTGCCGCGCCTGTCGGCACGCGTCCGCGCGCGCGAGGGGGACCTCTCCTGGAAGGGGCCGTTCGTGATCGGCTGGGCCGGGATGCGGGGCGTGGTCTCGCTGGCCATCGCCTTCTCCATCCCGCTCACCGTGCACGGCGGCGAGGCCTTCCCCGAGCGCAACCTCCTCCTCTTCCTCACCTTCACCACGGTCATCGGCACCCTGGTGGTCCAGGGCGTCAGCCTGCCTCCCCTGATCCGCCTGCTGAAGTTCCCCGCCCACGACGTGCAGGCCGAGACGCTCGCGGAGGCCAACGCCCAGGCGCAGGCGTCCCGCGCCGCCGAGCAGCGCCTCGACGACCTCCTCGCCGACGAGCGCAACGCCCTGCCGGGCCCGCTCGCCGAGCGCCTGCGCACGGTCCTGGAGCGCCGCCGCAATGCCGTGTGGGAACGGCTCGGGCAGGTCAACCCCGTCACCGGGGAGACCGTCGACGACACCTACCGGCGCTTGTCCCGGGAGATGATCAGCGCCGAGCGGGACGTCTTCGTCCGCCTGCGCGACGGCCGCTACATCGACGACGAGATGCTGCGGACCCTGCTGCGCCGACTGGACCTGGAGGAGGCCGCGGCGTTCCGGGAGACGACGTAGGGGGTGCCGTTCGGAGCCGACCTGGTTCGACAGGCGCCCCTGGGGCGACCCGGCGGCGGGGCCCGCGGGCTGCCCCGGCTCAGGGAAAGGGGCGCCCGGTGACGACCGCCGCAAGGGTCGTCCCGCGGCGGAAGGCGCCTTCCTCGGTCAGCACGAGCAGGGCGCGCAGCATCTTGGCGACGTAGAGGCGCTCCACGGGGAGGCCGTGGCGGCGCTCGAAGTCCTCGGCGAAGGAGTCGAGCTCGGCGGTGGTGCGCGCGTAGCCGCCGCAGTGGAAGCGGTCGTCGAGGCTCCACTCGCCGCGGGGCCCACCGAACGCGCGGTCCTGGAGCCGCCGTACGTCGTCGGCCAGGAAGCCGCCCTTGAGCACGGGTATCCCGAGTGTCCGCCGGCCCGGCGGGAGGCCCGCGGCCAGCCCGGCGAGCGTGCCGCCGGTGCCGCAGGCGACCGCGACCACGTCGGCGTGGCCGCCCAGCTCTTCGCCGAGGGCCCGGCACCCGCGGACGGCCGCCGCGTTGCTGCCGCCCTCGGGGACGACGACGGCGTCCTCGGCGTCCACCGCGCGCAGGAGGGCCGCCAGGGTCTCCGGCTCGGTCTTGCGGCGGTACGTCGCGCGGTCGACGAAGTGCAGCCGCATGCCGTCGGCCGCGCACCGGGCCAGGGAGGCGTTGAGCGGCCGGCCGGCCAGTTCCTGACCGCGCACCACGCCCACCGTGGCCAGTCCGAGCAGCCGGCCGGCGGCGGCCGTGGCACGCAGATGGTTGGAGTAGGCCCCGCCGAACGTGACGACCGTACGCCCGTGAGCCGTGGCGAGATTCGGCGCCAGTTTGCGCCATTTGTTGCCGATCAGCTCGGGGTGGATCAGGTCGTCCCGCTTCAGCAGCAGCCGGACACCGTGCCGCTCGAACCGCCCGTCCACGACCTCCCGCAAGGGGGAGGGCAGGCGAGGGTCCAGGGTGGTGAGGTCGCGGGTGTCGGTGCCGGTCACCCCGCCATTGTCACGCCGCCGCGCGCGACGGGCACGTCACTTCAGCCGGTCCCGGATCCGCCCGCGCATCGACGCCATCGTGAACCCTCGCGGATCCACCTTCCCCGGCTGCCACTCCAGGTGGCCGATGACGGATCGTTCATTCCACCCGTGGTGGCGGCAGACCGCGGCGGCGGCCCGCTCGATGGCCTCCAGCTGCGCCGCCGGCCAGGGGTCGTCACCGTCGCCGAGGTTCTCGCACTCGAAGCCGTAGAAGTGCCGGTTGCCGTCGGTGTTCGCCTCGTTGTCCCGGGGCAGCGCCTTCTCCGCGATCACGGCGCGCAGGACCTCGTCGTCGCCGAGCCCGGCGTGGTTGGCCCGGCCGTAGCCGACCAGGTGCACTCTGCCGTCCTTGGTGATGACCCCGTGGCACAGCGGTCCCGGCAGCCCTTCGTACCCCTTGCGGCAGATGTCCACCGTCCGCGCGCTGCCCTTGGTGACCGTGTGGTGGATCATCACGCCGTGCACGGGGCCCCAGGGTCCCTTGTGGTTGCGGTTGTGGTCCCGCCAGTCGCCGACCTGGACGACGGTGAGGCCCTCGGCCTTCAGGGCCTTGAGGAAACTGCTCGCGGACATGGGTGAGGCCACGGCCGACTCCTTCACGCTCCGCGACGACCGCCCGACGCGTTCGCCTCGTACGGTGCTTGTACCGAAACTCGGCGCTCCCTAGTACTCGTTCGGTGCGTGTGCGAGCCGATTCGGACAATCGCTCCCCGTCCGACGGCGTTGAACAGCCCGTACGACACGCCGAGATGGTGAGCGAGGCGCTATCTCTGCCCCGGTCGCCATTGATCCATTCCCGCTCTTTCGGGTAATAGCACCAACACGTTCCGTGAGGAAGGCTGGTGCCTGCACATCGATGCCGGGCGCAGTCGCCCGGCATGACCGGGAGGGCAATACCTTATGTCGGTAGGCGAAGAGGTCCGCACCGAGCAGACCAGGCCGCAGCAGAGCCTCGGCACGGCGGCCGCGCGGAACCTGGCCACCACGACCAAGTCCGTTCCTCAGATGCAGGAGATCAGCTCCCGCTGGCTGCTGCGCACGCTGCCCTGGGTGGACATCCAGGGCGGTACGTACCGGGTGAACCGGCGTCTGACCTTCGCCGTGGGCGACGGCCGGGTGACGTTCGTGAAGACCGGCGACCGTGTCGAGGTCGTCCCCGCCGAGCTGGCCGAGCTGCCGGCCCTGCGCTCGTTCGAGGACGAGGAAGTGTTCGCGGAACTCGCGCAGCGCTGCGAGCAGCGGGAGTTCGGGCCCGGCGAGGTCATCGCCTCGTTCGGCGGTCAGGCGGACGAGGTCTTCCTCCTGGCGCACGGCAAGGTGGAGAAGGTCGGCACCGGCCCCTACGGCGACGACGCGGTGCTCGGCGTCCTCGCCGACGGCGCCTACTTCGGTGACGAGGCGCTGCTCGACGCGGACGCCATCTGGGAGTACACCGCCCGTACGGTCACCGCCTGCACGGTGCTGGTCCTGCCCCGCCAGGAGGTGGAGCAGGTCGCGGAGCGCGCGGAGTCCCTGCGTACGCACCTGGAGGAGCAGCGCTCCCTTCCCGAGCAGCGCACCAACAGGCACGGCGAGAAGGCGATCGACCTGTCCGCCGGGCACAGCGGCGAGCCGGACATCCCGCACACCTTCGTCGACTACGAGGCCCGGCCCCGTGAGTACGAGCTGAGCGTGGCCCAGACCGTGCTGCGCATCCACTCACGCGTGGCCGACCTCTACAACAAGCCGATGAACCAGACGGAGCAGCAGATCCGCCTGACCGTCGAGGCGCTGAAGGAGCGCCAGGAGCACGAACTCATCAACAACCGCGAGTTCGGCCTGCTGCACAACTGCGAGTACGACCAGCGCCTCCAGCCGCACGACGGCGTGCCCGGCCCCGACGACCTGGACGAGCTGCTGAGCCGCCGGCGGGGTACCAAGCTGCTGCTCGCCCACCCCCGCGCGATCGCCGCGATCGGCCGTGAGCTCAACAGGCGCGGTCTGGTCCCCGAGACGATCGACATCGCCGGCAACCGCATCCCGACCTGGCGCGGTGTGCCGATCTACCCGTGCAACAAGATCCCGGTCACCGAGGCCCGTACGACATCGATCATCGCGATGCGTACCGGCGAGCAGGACCAGGGTGTCATCGGTCTGCGGGCCACCGGCATCCCGGACGAGATCGAGCCGAGTCTGTCCGTGCGCTTCATGGGCATCAATGAGCAGGCCATCATCAAGTACCTGGTCACGGCCTACTACTCGGCCGCGGTCCTCGTGCCGGACGCGCTCGGCGTTCTGGAGAACGTCGAGATCGGCCGCTGGCAGTGACGCCTGTCTCCCGAACGCCGTGTCCCCGCCCTTCGGGGCGGGTACACCCCGGGGGTACGGAGAAGGGGCCTGAGGGGGAGGTGAGTCCATGACCGAGGCTCAGTGCGGCGCCACGGGGGCGCACCCTCCCACCGGGACGCTGGAAAGGCACGGGGCCATCGGCGCGCAGCGGGACGGGGAGCCGGGGGCGTCGTCCGGCGGGCGGGGGCCGGAGGTCTCCGAGGGGCACGAGGCGGTGGCGCTCCTGCGGGAGTCCAGGGCGTCGGTCGACCCCGAACTGCGCGCCTCCCTCGCCTCGTTGCCCTCCTCGATGCGCCGGATCGCGCTCTACCACTTCGGCTGGCAGCACGCGGACGGGACTCCTGCTGAGGGCAACGCGGGCAAGGCGATCCGCCCCGCGCTCGTCCTCGCCTCGGCCGCCGCGCTCGGCGGCCCCGGGGCCCGGGCGGCCGCGGTGCGGGCCGCGGCCGCGGTGGAACTGGTCCACAACTTCACGTTGCTGCACGACGACGTGATGGACCGGGACGCCACCAGACGCCACCGGCCGACCGCGTGGACCGTGTTCGGCGAGGCCGACGCGATCCTCGCGGGGGACGCCCTCCAGGCGCTGGCCCTGCGGCTGCTCGCCGCCGACCCGCACCCGGCGTCCGCGGCGGCGGCGACCCGGCTCGCGGACTGCGTCATGGAGTTGTGCGAGGGCCAGCACGCGGACACGGCGATGGAGGGGCGCGCGCCGGACGAGGTGACGCTCGAGGAGACGCTCGCCATGGCCGAGGCCAAGACGGGCGCCCTGCTGGGGTGTGCCTGCGCCCTGGGCGCGCTCTACGCCGGCGCCGCCGACGAGGAGGTCGAGGCACTGGACGCCTTCGGTCGCCAGGCCGGGCTGGCCTTCCAGTTCATCGACGACGTCATCGGCATATGGGGCGACCCGCGCCACACCGGCAAGCCGGCCGGTGCCGACCTGGCCGCCCGCAAGAAATCGCTGCCGGTGGTGGCCGCCCTCACCTCCGGCACGGCGGCCGCCGCGGAACTCGCCGGTCTGTACGCGGCACCGTACGAGGAGGGCAAGGAGGACCTGGAGCACACCGCGCTGGTCGTGGAGCGGGCGGGCGGCCGGGACTGGGCGCAGGCCCAGGCGGCCGACCGGATGGCGCTGGCCATGCAGGAACTGGCCCGCGCCGTACCCGAACCGGAGGCGGCGGGCGGACTGCTCGCGCTGGCCGAGTTCGTGACCCGGCGCAGTACCTGACCGTCCCGGCGGCCCGGCGACGACCGGACCGCCGGGACGCTGATCCCGACCCCGGAGCCCGTGCAGGGCCGTACGGACCTGACCGACGTACGGCCGCACCGCCGAGGGCTCCGGTCCGGCGGGCCCCGCACTTCCCCACGGTGTGCGGGGCCCGCCCTTTGTGCGCAGGGAGGCCAGGGGCCGCCCCCGCCTTGCCGCCGCGTCGGCGGATAGGCTCAACCGCCGTACAGGCAAGCGTGGTTGAGTCGGAAGGACGGGCGGGGCATGGGTGTGGCGATCCGGACGGCGGGGGAGGGCGACCGGGAGCTGGTCGTCCGGCTGCTGGACGAGGCGTTCCAGGACGACCCGGTGAGCGGCTGGGTCTTTCCCGGTGAGGAGTACCGCCGGCGGACCCACCACCGGCTGATGGCGGCCTTCACGGACGTGGTGCTCGCCGACGGGCGTATCGACCTCACCGAGGACGGTGCGGCCTGCGCGCTGTGGCTGTCCGTACCGGCTCAGGAGCAGGCCGGCGACGACTCCGACGACGTCCCCGCCCAGGTGCGCGAGGCGGTCGACCCGGAGAACGAGCGCGTCGAGCTGGTGGCCCGGCTGACCGAAGGCATCCATCCCACCGGACGGGCCCACGAGTACCTGTGGATGATCGGCGTGACGCCCGCTCGGCAGGGGGAGGGCCTCGGTACCGCGCTCGTCGGGTCGGTCCTCGACCGCTGCGACCGCGAGGGCCTGCCCGCCTATCTGGAGGCGAGCAGCGGGCGCAGCCGGGAGCTGTACGAGCGCCTCGGTTTCGCGTTCACCGGGCAGGCCCTCGATCTGCCGGACGGCCCCCGCATGTGGCCGATGTGGCGCGAGCCCCGCACGACGCCCACCGTCTGACCGCGCCGGTGGCGCCGCCCACGGCAGCGCCCGCACGCGGCCCTCGAGACCATGAAGGAGGGCGTCACCAGCCCTTACGCCCATCTGCGCGAGTACGTAGCCTCGCGCACGCTCACCGAGTCGCCCGACCCCAACGTCGAGATCATCCTCGGCATCCACCTGTGCGGCGGGGCGGCGGTCGCCGGGTCTCCGAGTTCGTCCAGCGGTCGGTGCGGAGCTTCGGCAACGGCGTCGTGGTGCGGACGTACGACGGGAAGCGCTGAGCCGTCGTCCGCTCTACCCTGGGGTCATGGACAGCGACACGTACGCCTGTCCCGTATGCGGACAGCCAGTCGAAACGGTGGTCCGGCGGCACAAGACGCTGGGCGCGTGGGTCCCCACCTGGGTGCCCGGCCCGTGCCGCGACCCGCGGTGCGCGGCATGCCCGGAGCAGAGCGCCCCGGGTGACGCGCCCGGAGCGCGGACCCGCACCTCGGCGCCCTCCCGCGAGACGGTCACCGAGAACCCCTGAGGAACCCTGAACACGGAGACCTCCGAAGCGCCGCAGCTCCCCGGACGGGGACGCCGAAGGGGCCCGGCCGGGTGACGGCCGGGCCCCTTCGGGTGACCCTGCGGCCCGCGATGGTGCACCGATCGCCGGCCCGAGGTGGTGCTGACCGGACGTCAGGCCTTCTTGGTCTCCCAGAAGATCTTGTCGATCTGGGCGATGTAGTCCAGGGCCTTCTGGCCGGTCGCCGGGTCGGTCGAGCCCTTGGCGGCCGACAGGGCCTTCAGGGTGTCGTTGACCAGCTGGTGCAGCTCCGGGTACTTCTCGAAGTGCGGGGGCTTGAAGTAGTCGCTCCACAGCACGGACACGTGGTGCTTCGCGAGCTCGGCGCGCTGCTCCTTGATGACCGTGGCGCGGGCCTGGAAGTGCGGGTCGTCGTTGCCGGCCATCTTTTCCTGGACGGCCTTGACCGACTCCGCCTCGATGCGGGCCTGGGCAGGGTCGTACACGCCGCAGGGCAGGTCGCAGTGGGCGCTGACCGTGACCTTGGGGGCAAACAGGCGGGAAAGCATGAAGCGTTCCTTCCTCGTGATCGTCTTCTCAGGGGGGACATTACTCCCTGGGAGGACCGTTTTCGCGAGTGCCCCCGGGGGCTTAGGACAAAAGTCCGGGGTGAGACTGAGACTGGTGGAGGAAAGACCGGGGAGGTGCCGGGTGATGCCGGAGCAGATGTCGCAGGAGACCGAACGGGCGAGAAGGACCCTGCCCTTCGGGCCGGCCGAGGTGACCGGGCCGTCGATGGTGCCCACGCTGCACCACGGGGACGTGCTCCTGGTGCACTGGGGGGCCAGGGTCAGGCCCGGGGACGTGGTCGTGCTGCGGCATCCCTTCCAGCAGGACCTGCTCGTGGTCAAGCGGGCCGCCGAGCGGCGCGGGGCCGGCTGGTGGGTGCTCGGGGACAACGCCTTCGCCGGCGGCGACAGCACAGACTACGGGGTCGTTCCCGAGGAACTCGTGCTCGGGCGGGTGCGGATGCGGTACCGGCCCCCGAAGCCGGGTCAGCGCTCGCCGTTCGCCGTGGCCCGCTGGGTGCTGTCCGCGGTCAGGCCGGTGCCGGCCGACCGGTCCGCCTCCAGGCGTTTGCGGGCGCGGTAGGCCGCCACGTTGGCACGGGTGGCGCAGCGGTCGGAGCAGTAGCGGCGGGAGCGGTTGGTCGAGGTGTCCAGGTAGGCGTTGCGGCAGGGAGCCGCCTCGCACAGGCCCAGGCGGTCCACGCCGTACTCGGTGAGGTGGAAGGCCAGGCCCATCGCCGCGATGGCGGCGAAACCGGCGGTCGCGTTGGACGGGTGGTCCGCCAGGTGCATGTGCCACAGAGGGCTGCCGTCGTCGTCGCGGTGGTCGTGGCCGGAGATCTGCGGGCTCACCGGGAACTCCAGGAGGAGCGAGTTCAGCAGGTCCACGGCGAGGGTCTCGTCGCCGCCGTCGGCCGCCTCGAAGACCGCGCGCAACCGCCCCCGGACCGACCGGAACCGGGTCACGTCCGCGTCCGTCGCCCGCCGGGCCGCCGACTGGTTGGCGCCGAAAAGCTCACGGACGGCCTCCACCGAGGTGAGGGAGTCCTGCCCCCGGGCCGGTTCCTCGGTGTTGACGAGACGTACGGCGTAATCCGAGTAATAGGCCAGTTCCACTTGTAGTCCTTACGAAGGGGCTCTATGGTCGTGCCTGCGGTCAGGTAACAGCTGATCGTGCTTCCAGGGTATTACGTCACGCATGATGGAGGGGCTCGATGACGGACGCGGACACCACCACGGCCACCCCGGTCACCACCGCCACCACGCCCGCCGCCGACTGGCAGGCCTGGCAGGAGAGCTGGGACCGGCAGCAGGAGTGGTACATGCCCGACCGGGAGGAACGCTTCCGGACCATGCTGGACATGGTCGAGGCGCTGGTCGGACCCGCGCCCCGGGTGCTCGACCTCGCCTGCGGCACCGGGTCCATCACCGCCCGGCTGCTCGCCCGGTTCCCCGAGGCCACCAGCACCGGCGTGGACCTCGACCCGGCGCTCCTCGCCATCGCCGAGGGCACCTTCGCGGGCGACGAACGGGTCTCCCTGGTCACCGCCGACCTCAAGGACCCCGACTGGACGGCGAAGCTGCCGTACGACTCCTACGACGCCGTCCTGACCGCCACGGCCCTGCACTGGTTGCACGCCGAACCCCTCGCGGCCCTCTACGGTCAGGTCGCGGCGCTGGTCCGCGACGGTGGTGTCTTCATGAACGCGGACCACATGATCGACGACACGACGCCCCGGATCAACGCGGCGGAGCGCGCGCAGCGGCACGCGCAGATGGAGACCGCCAAGCGCGACGGCGCGCTCGACTGGGCCGAGTGGTGGCAGCTCGCCGCCAAGGACCCCGTCCTGGCCGAACCCACCGCCCGCCGCTTCGAGATCTACGGCGAGCACGCCGACGGCGACACGCCCTCGGCGGCGTGGCACGCGCGTGCGCTGCGCGAGAAGGGCTTCGGTGAGGCGCGGCCGGTGTGGTGCTCGCCGTCGGACACGCTGCTGCTGGCGCTCAAGTAGGCGGGAGCGACGCGGAGGGGGCGGTACGGATCTCCGTACCGCCCCCTCCGCGCTGCCGTGCGGCCGGGTCAGAGGACCTTGGACAGGAACGCCTTCGTGCGCTCGTGCTGCGGGTCCGTCAGGACGTCGCGCGGGTTGCCCGACTCGACGACCACGCCGTCGTCCATGAAGACCAGGCTGTCGCCGACCTCGCGGGCGAAGCCCATCTCGTGGGTGACGACGACCATCGTCATGCCGGACTCGGCGAGGTCGCGCATGACGTCGAGGACGTCACCGACCAGCTCCGGGTCCAGGGCCGAGGTCGGCTCGTCGAACAGCATCAGCTTCGGGTCCATCGCCAGCGCCCGGGCGATGGCGACGCGCTGCTGCTGGCCGCCGGAGAGCTGCGAGGGGTAGTTGCCGGCCCGGTCGGCCAGGCCCACGCGGTCCAGCAGCGCGCGGGCGCGCTCCCTGGCCTGGGCCCTGCTCACGCCCTTGACCTGGACGGGCGCCTCCATGATGTTCTCCAGCGCCGTCATGTGCGGGAACAGGTTGAAGCGCTGGAAGACCATGCCGATGTCCCGGCGCTTGACCGCGACCTCGCTGTCCTTCAGCTCGTAGAGCTTGTCCCCCTTCTGGCGGTAGCCGACCAGCTCGCCGTCGACGTACAGCCGTCCGGCGTTGATCTTCTCGAGGTGGTTGATACACCTGAGGAAGGTGGACTTGCCGGAGCCGGAGGGGCCGATGAGGCAGAACACCTCGCCCTGCTTCACCTCCAGGTCGATGCCCTTGAGGACCTCGATGGCGCCGAAGGACTTGTGGACGCCCTCGGCCTTGACCATGGCGGTCATGCGGCACCTCCCGTCGGCTTGGAGCGGCTGGACAGGGACAGCACGTTCGCCTTGATCTTCTGGAGCGGGGTGGGCGGCAGCGACCGGCTCGACCCGCGCGCGTAGTACCGCTCCAGGTAGTACTGGCCCACGCTGAAGACCGAGGTCAGCAGCAGGTACCAGGCGGCGGCCAGGAAGAGCATCTCGGCCGGGGCGCCGGAGGTCTGGCCGATGTCCTGGGCCACGCGGAACAACTCGGAGTACTGGACGACCGACACCAGGGAGGTCGTCTTCAGCATGTTGATGACCTCGTTGCCCGTCGGCGGCACGATCACGCGCATCGCCTGCGGGACCACGATCCGGCGCAGCGTCTTGGTGTGGCTCATGCCGAGCGCGTGCGCCGCCTCGGTCTGGCCCTCGTCGACCGCGAGCAGACCGGCGCGGCAGATCTCCGCCATGTACGCGGCCTCGTTGAGACCGAGGCCGAGCAGCGCCGTCAGGAACGGCGTCATGAAGTCCGACCACTCGTCGCGGTAGAACGGGCCGAGGTTGATGTACTCGAAGACCAGGCCCAGGTTGAACCAGACGACCAGCTGCACCAGGACCGGCGTGCCGCGGAAGAACCAGATGTAGAACCACGCGATGGACGAGGTCACCGGGTTCTTCGACAGCCGCATCACGGCGAGCGTGATGCCGCCGACGATGCCGATGAGCATGGCCAGGACGGTGATCAGGAGCGTCTTGCCCATGCCGGACAGGATGCGGTCGTCGAAGAAGTAGTCCGGGATCGCACCCCAGTTGATCTTGCCCTGGGAGAAGGCGTAGACGACCGCCGCCAGCAGGGCGATCGCGACGGCGGCGGAGACGTACCGCCCGTAGTGCCGGACCGGGATGGCCTTGATGGCCTCCGGTCCGGCCGGCGGGGTGCCGGCCGGGCCGCCCGCCGTCTTGTCGATGTCAACAGTCACGGATGTTGCCTTTCAGTGCCCGCCGCGCGGTCACTTGCCGCCGTTGATGGTGGCTTCCGTGACGGCGCCTTCCGCCACGCCCCACTTGTCCATGATCTTCTTGTACTCGCCGTTGGCGATGACCGCGTCCAGCGCCGCCTTCAGGGCGTCGCGCAGCTGCGTGTTGTCCTTGGCGACGGCGATGCCGTACGGCGCGGCCTCGACCTGCTCGCCGACGAGCTGGAAGTCGTTGCCGCCGCCGGAGGTCTTCACCGCGTACGCGGCGACCGGGAAGTCGGACGAACCGGCGTCGGCGCCGCCCGCGCGCAGGCGGGTCTGGGCCTGCTGGTCGTTGTCGAAGGCCTCCATGGAGATCTTCTTGCCGGCCGGGCACTTCTCGTTCTCGGCCTTGGCGAGGTCCTCCGAGACCGTGCCGCGCTGGAGCACGAGCTTCTTGCCGCACAGGTCGGACCAGGTCTTGATGCCCTGGTCGTCACCCTTCTTGGTGTAGATCGAGACACCGGCGGTGAAGTAGTCCACGAAGTCGACGCCCTGGCCGACCTTCTTGCCGGTGTCGGAGTCGATGCCCTCCTGGCGGTCCTTCGTGTCGGTCATGGCGGACATCGCGATGTCGTAGCGCTTGGAGCGCAGACCGGTGATCAGGGTGTCGAAGGTGCCGTTCTCGAACTCGAACTTCACGCCGAGCTGCTTGCCCATGGCGTCGGCGAGGTCGGGGTCGATGCCGACGGTCTTGCCGGACTTGTCCTTGAACTCGACCGGGGCGTAGGCGATGTCGGAGCCGACCTTGACGACGCCCTTGTCACGGATCGACTGGGGCAGCTTGTCGGCCAGCGGGGCGCCCGCCGCGGACTGGGAGTCGCTGCCGGAGTCGCTGTTCTCGGTCTGGTCGCCGCATCCGGTGAGCAGCAGAGCGCCTGCGACCGCGATCGCACCGACCGCTGCTAGCCGGGAGTGCGCGGCGGTCGTACGACGGGTGGAGCTTGCGGTCATGGTGGTTCCTCCGGCGGAAGATGGAGTTGCCGATGGGACGGGACGCCGGCCGGAGGACCGACCGGCGCTGTGGGTCGACGAGAGCACACGCCTTCGAGTGTCGCGACCTCGTGTGATTACGGCATCTTGCCATTCGGACTCCGCCGTTCAGGGGGGATGCGATGTCAAAATCGGATAACGGGTGACCCCCCGAACCGGACCAGGTCGGTACATCACGACCGAACCTTTACGGGAATCGGTCCTTCCGGCCGAAAGATCTTCGGCATTCCCCGTTGCGCGAGCGCGGTTCGCCGGTGCGTACGGCTGCTGGAAGGCTCTTCTCCGGGCCTGTCAAGGGATGTCGGGAAGTTGTCCGGATCCCTCGCTATGAGCCATGTCACCGGCATGCGGTGTTCGAGGTCCGACATGTGAGCTTGCGCTTATCCGACTCGTCGCGGGGGGTGTCCGTCGGGTAAGAAGGTGCTTTACACCCCTCATCAGGGACTCAGGGCGCGTGTGCGGCGCGCCCGTCGCGCAGGGGCCCGTGTGGCCCAGACAGCCATCTCCCTGTGCGGTGCCCGCCCATTCCTCACCAGGAGTGGACAAACCCTCAAACCAAGAACTCTTAAGGGGTAAGACAAAGTGGCAGCGGAGATCGTCAATCCTCGCAGCGACAGCGACGCCAATGCGGAGCAGGAGGCGGGCGCGGAGCCCCTCGACTCCTTCGATCCGGCGTTCGCGCTGCACCGCGGCGGCAAGATGGCCGTGCAGGCCACCGTGCCCGTCCGTGACAAGGACGACCTGTCCCTGGCGTACACGCCCGGCGTCGCGAAAGTGTGCAGCGCGATCGCCGAGCAGCCCGACCTGGTGCACGACTACACCTGGAAGTCGTCGGTCGTGGCGGTCGTGACGGACGGTACGGCGGTTCTGGGACTCGGGGACATCGGCCCCGAGGCCTCCCTTCCGGTGATGGAGGGGAAGGCGATCCTTTTCAAACAGTTCGGCGGTGTGGACGCGGTCCCGATCGCGCTCGACTGCACGGACGCCGACGAGATCGTCGAGACCGTGGTCCGGCTCGCGCCCTCGTTCGGCGGAGTGAACCTGGAGGACATCTCGGCGCCGCGGTGCTTCGAGATCGAGCGCAAGCTCCAGGAGCGCCTGGACATCCCGATCTTCCACGACGACCAGCACGGCACGGCGGTCGTGACGCTGGCGGCGCTGCGGAACGCGGCGCGGCTGAGCGGGCGGACGCTGGGCGAGCTGCGGGCGGTGATCTCGGGCGCGGGCGCGGCCGGTGTCGCCATCGCCAAGATGCTGGTGGAGGCCGGCATCGGCGACGTGGCGGTGGCCGACCGCAAGGGCGTCGTCTCGGCGGACCGGGACGACCTGACGCCGGTCAAGCGGGAGCTGGCCTCCTTCACCAACAAGGCCGGACTGTCCGGCTCGCTGGAGGCGGCCCTCGCGGGCGCCGACGTCTTCATCGGCGTCTCCGGCGGTACGGTGCCGGAGCCGGCGGTCGCCTCGATGGCGAAGGGTGCCTTCGTCTTCGCGATGGCCAACCCGAACCCCGAGGTGCACCCGGAGGTCGCCCACAAGTACGCGGCGGTCGTCGCGACGGGGCGGTCGGACTTCCCGAACCAGATCAACAACGTGCTGGCGTTCCCGGGCATCTTCGCGGGCGCGCTCCAGGTGCGGGCCTCCCGGATCACCGAGGGCATGAAGCTCGCGGCGGCCGAGGCGCTGGCCTCCGTGGTGGGTGACGACCTCGCCGCGGACTACGTCATCCCGTCCCCGTTCGACGAGCGGGTCGCGCCGGCGGTCACGGCGGCGGTGGCGGCGGCGGCCCGTGCGGAGGGTGTCGCGCGCCGGTGACGGTGTGACGCGCGGTTGTGTGAACGGCCCTGTCCGGGTGGACGGGGCCGTTTGCTGTCCCGGGGGGGCGAGCCGGAGTGCTGGGTGCGGGTGCGGGTGCGGGTGCGGGTGCTGGGGGGGTTGCGCAGCCCGGCGGTGCGGGGTGCCGCTGCGCCCACCCGTGCCGCCCCAGCGGCACGACTGCCCGCAGCTAGCGCGGCACGGCTGCCCGCAGCTAGCGCGGCACGGCTGCCCGCAGCTAGCGCGGCACGGCTGCCCGCAGTTCGTGCGGCGCGGGTGGGCGCAGCTTGCGCGGCACGGTTGCCTGCAGTTCGTGCGGCACGGGTGGGCGCAGCTTGTGCGGCACGGTTGCTCGCAGCTCGCGTGGCTCGGGGGTGCAAGAGGGTGTGTGTCACACGGCGTCGTGGTTCCGGTCGGCGGGCGGGGAACCTATCGTCAAGGTCATGTTCGCTGTCTACGCCGCCCGAATCGACCGCGACCAGCCGCTGACCGGCCTGGAGTCGGGAGAGCGCCCCGCTCCCGAGGCCCGCCCCGGCTGGAGCGTCGTCGACGTCAGGGCCGCCTCCCTCAACCATCACGACCTGTGGTCCCTGCGCGGCGTCGGCCTCCCCGAGGACCGGCTGCCGATGATCCTCGGCTGTGACGCCGCCGGGATCGACGAGGACGGCAACGAGGTCGTCCTGCACTCCGTGATCGGCCAGACCGGCCACGGGGTCGGCCCCGAGGAGCCCCGCTCCATCCTCACGGAGCGCTACCAGGGGACCTTCGCCGAGCGGGTCGCCGTGCCGACCTGGAACATCCTGCCCAAGCCCAGGGAACTCTCCTTCGCGGAGGCCGCCTGTCTGCCGACCGCCTGGCTGACCGCGTACCGGATGCTGTTCACCAACGCCGGGGTGCGGCCCGGCGACTCGGTGCTGGTGCAGGGGGCCGGCGGCGGGGTGGCGACGGCCGCGATCGTGCTCGGCAAGGCCGCGGGGCTGCGGGTCTTCGCCACCAGCCGGGACGAGGCCAAGCGGAAGCGGGCCCTCGAACTGGGCGCCGTGGAAGCCGTCGAGACGGGCGCGCGGCTGCCGCAGCGGGTGGACGCCGTCATCGAGACCGTGGGCGCCGCCACCTGGTCCCACTCGGTGAAGTCGCTCAGGCCGGGCGGCACGCTCGTCATCTCCGGCGCCACGAGCGGCGACCGGCCCTCCCATGCAGAACTGACCCGGATCTTCTTCCTGGAGCTGAAGGTCGTCGGCTCCACGATGGGCACCAAGGACGAACTGGAGGACCTGCTGTCCTTCTGCGCCGCCACGGGTGTACGTCCCGTCATCGACGAGGTGCTTCCCCTGGACCGGGCCCGTGAGGGCTTCGAGCGGATGGCCTCCGGGGAGCAGTTCGGCAAGATCGTGCTCAGTACTTCCTGACGCGTTCGCCGCGCCTCCCGCACCCCGGAGGGTGTCAACCAGTGTTGACACCCTCCGGGGTGTCAATCTATGTTGACGGCATGAGTGAAGCAACCGATCTCGCCGCACGCGCGGGTGATCGCGATCCCCGGGTCGGGCTGCGGGCCGTCGCCGCATTGCGCAGGCTGCTGGAGCAGTTGGAGGCGGTGCAGGTGCGCGGCGCGCGCAATCAGGGATGGTCGTGGCAGGAGATCGCCACGGAGCTCGGGGTCAGCAGGCAGGCCGTGCACAAGAAGTACGGGAGGCATTGATGTTCGAGCGGTTCACGAAGGATGCCCGGGCCGTGGTGCAGGGCGCGGTCGAGTACGCCGAGGAGGCGGCGGCGCAGACCGTCGACGCCGAGCACCTGCTGCTCGCGCTGCTGGACCGCGAGGGCAGCCGTGCCTCCTTCGCGCTGGCGGCGCTCGGGGTCGGCGGGCGCGGGGATTCGGTACGGGAGGGTCTGGCGGAGGCCCGGCGCCGGGCCGGCCTGTCGCAGGCCGAGGCCGACGCCCTCGCCGGGCTGGGGATCGACGTCTCCGAGGTCGTCGCCCGGGTGGAGGAGGCGCACGGCGTCGGCGCGATGTCCGGCGACCGGAAGGACAGGCGCTGGTGGTCCGGACACCGCAGCTTCAGCCGGGGTGCCAAGGAGGTGCTGGAGAAGGCGCTGCGGGTCGCCGTCGCCCGGCGTGACCGGCACATCGGGGACGAGCACATCCTGCTCGCCCTGACCGTGCGCCCCGGTGTGCCCGCCGAGGTGCTCGCCGACCACGGCGTGACCCACGAGGCGCTGACCAGGGTGCTGGGCGGCGGGGCGGGGGAGGTCTGCGCCTGACCCGAGGGGAGTGGGCGGACTCAGGGGAGTGGGCGGACCCGGCCCCTCGGGCGGACGGGTGCCCCGAACCGCCCCCGGTGAGGCTCCCCGCCCCGGTGCTCAGGCCTTCGGCGTGCGCAGTATCGCGCCGATGTGGGCGGCGGCCGCCGACAGGTGGCGGCGGGCGTCGCGGAGTTGGCCGGACGTGACGCCGTGGTCCCGGGCCGCGTCGCGGATGTCGTCGCGGAAGCGGTCGAGCAGCCGGTCCAGGTCGCGGGCCGGGTCGCCGGTGGACTCGGCGGCGTCCTCGTGGGCCCAGGCCGGAGCGTAGTCGGCCGGGAAGTCCTCGGCGGTGGCGGAGTACTCGGCGGTGGCGGAGTACTCCGGCGCGGCGGACTCGGGACGGTGGGTGGACGGGCCGGCGTCGGTGCGGCCGAAGCCCCAGTCCTTGCCGAACTCCTTGCCGAAGTCCTTCCCGAAGTCGCCGACCTCCTTGGCCAGTTCGCTCAGGCCCTCGCGCAGTCCCGTCGGCCAGTCGCCCCGCGCGAAGTGGTCCTGGACCTGTTCCTGGACCCGCTGTGCGATGCGCTGGACCTCCTCCTGCGCCTGTGCCCGGGCCCGCTCCTGGGCCTCCTTGGCCTGGCGCCGGGCCCGCTGGGCCTCGTCGCGGGCGCGGCGGCTCTCGTCCTTGGCGCGGCGGGCCTGCTCCTTCCACTCCTGCTTGACGCGCCGCATCTCCTCCTTGGCGGCGCGCCACGCCTCCTTCTCGGCGCTGTCCGCGCCGCCGTCGCCCTCGTCGTGCCCGCCCGGGCCGGGGCCCCGGCGGGCGGCGCCGGCGGCGGCCCGCATCTCCCGGCGCAGGTCGCCCGCGGCGCCCCGCACGTCGGCCCGGATCTCGGCGGCGAGCTCGGCGACCGACTCCCGGATCTCCAGCTCCAGGTCGGCCAGTTCGCCACTGCGGTCGGCGAGCTCGGCGCGGCCGGCGTCCGTGATGGCGTACACCTTGCGGCCGCCCTCGGTGGTGTGGGTGACCAGGCCCTCGGCCTCCAGCTTGGCCAGGCGCGGGTACACGGTGCCCGCCGACGGCGCGTACAGCCCCTGGAAGCGCTCCTCGAGGAGCCGGATCACCTCGTAGCCGTGGCGGGGGGCCTCGTCGAGGAGTTTGAGGAGGTAGAGGCGCAGGCGGCCGTGGGCGAAGACGGGGGGCATGTCAGAGCACCTTCTTGTCGGTCGTGCCGTCGGCCGGGGTGTCGGCGGCGCCGGGTGTGTCCTCCCACGGCGCGTCCCCCGCCACCGGCCGGCGCAGCAGGGCGATCGAGCCGGAGACGGTCGTGGCCTTCAGCCGGCCGTTGCCCGCGCCGAGCCGGCCGGTGATGCGCTTGGCGCCCCACTGGCCGCCCACCCGGAGGTCCTCGAAGGCGCTGGAGACGGTGCCGCTGGCCGTGTTCGCCTCGACCTCGGCATCGGCCGGTTGGGGCAGCCGGATGGCGATCTCGCCGGAGACGCTGGTCAGGCTGATGTCGGTGGGACCGCTCGCCGGGTCCAGGTCGACGATCATGGAGCCGGTCACCGAGTCGGCCCGGACGCGGGAGCCCGCCTCCACCACCGTCAGGTCACCGGAGACGGACTTGAAGCGCAGGTCGCCGGTGAGGGCCTGCGCCTCCACGCTCCCCGCGACGGTGTCCGCGCGGACCGGGCCCGCGAGGCCCACCAGTGTGGTGTCCCCGGTGACGCCCTTCACCTCCGTGTGCCCGTCGAGGCCGGAGACCACGGCCGCGGCGCCGACCACGCCCACCTCGACCCGGGTGCCCGTCGGGACGGCCAGGGAGACGGTCGCGGAGCGGCGCCAGCCCTCGCGGTCGAGCCACTTGAGGAAGCCCTGCCAGGGCAGGTCCTCGTAGGCCACGGTGAGCACGCCGTCCCGGTGGGTCACGACGAGGGGTGGGCCCTCGATCTCGGAGACCTCCAGGCGGGCGGAACCCTGGTCGGTGCCCACCACGTTCACTGTTCCGTTGACGACGCGTACGTGGAGCTCGCTCAGGGACTCGTCGAAGGTGAGTTTCCTGGGCTCCGCGACGGACCACTCGGACATCGGCCGACCTCCTCGACGAACGCGCCATATCGCGTCCTCGTTCAACACGATATATCGCGGTCGCGGAAAGTCAAGACACCCGTTCGTGCCGGCTACTCCTCCTCGTCGTCCTCGTCGTCCAGCCGCGCCAGCCACGTCGCCAGTCGTTCCACCGGCACCTCGAAGTCCGGGTTCAGGTCGACGAACGTGCGCAACTGCTCGGCGAGCCACTCGAAGGTGACCTCCTCCTCGCCGCGCCGCTTCTCCAGCTCCTCGATGCCGCGGTCGGTGAAGTACATGGATCGTGCTCCGTCGGGTCGGTGCAGGGATAAGGGGACGCCCGTGCGGGAAGGACCCTGTTTCCTGCGGGGGTGGAGGGGTGAGGTCTTTCCGTCGGATGCGGAGAAGACAGGAAAAAGCATAGGCGCAGGGAGCGGCGCGTCTCCTGGGGCCGCCGGGGCTCTCGCGCCGGCCGGGTCCTGCGGCTAGCGTCGTACGGATGAACGGCGCCGAGGGGCGAGGGGACGGGGGATTCCATGGGGCAGGAAGTGACGCGCGTCACGCGCGTCGTGTTACCGGACGGGACGCCCGTGTGGGCCCGGATCTCGGGCGCGGCGGAACTGCCGGCACCGCCCGGGCAGCTGTCGTACAGCGACACCGGTTTCGCCGAACGGGTCGAGGCGAGCGTGGAGAGCCTGAACTCGCTCGTGACCGGTGTCGCGCGGTCGTTGGCCGAGCCGCTGCGCGCCGTGCGGCCCGACGAGGTGAGCGTCCAGTTCGGCATCGAGCTGACCGCCAAGGCCGGCAAGGTCGTGGGGCTCCTCGCCGACGGTGAGGCCAAGGCCGGCATCACGGTCACCCTCACCTGGAACGGCGGACCGCCGGATCCGCACGCCACGGACACCGCGGACGCCACGGACCCGCCGGACACGCCACGTTCGGATCCGGCGGGCGCGGGGGGTGCCCGCTCCGCGGGCGGTGAGCCCTCGGCGCCCCGCGCGGGAGCGTCTCCCGGCGCCCCGGGGCACGGCGGCGGGAGATCCGCCGGCTCCGGGGACGGGGCATGACGGACGTGCGCGCCCCCGGCGCATCGAGCACCGACGATGCGGCTCGCCGTGCGCTGCGTGAACTCGTCGTGGCGGCGACCGTGCGCATTCATCGGGCGGGCATCGGGTATGCCCTCGACGAGCCCGGGACGTTCCTCGGCAGCGGCTACTTCGTCGCGCCGAGCTGGGTTCTGACCTGCGCACACGTGGCATGCGGCGGGGAGGGGGGCGAGGTCGTGGTGGTGTACGAGTCCGCGCCGGGGCGCGGCATGTCCGCGGTCCCCGGCCGTGTGGTGGCGGCGCTGCCGGACGGTGCCGGCACCGTCCCGGGCAACTGGCCGGCCCCCGACCTCGCGCTGGTGCAGCTCAGCGAGCCGGTCGAGCACGAGTGTGTGTACCTCTCGGAGCGCCCGGCGGCCTACTACGGCGAGGGCAAGGTCCTCTACGCGGGCTGGACGGTGGTCGACGGGCGGCTACGGATCATGGACGGCATCCTCACCGTGCAGGGCACCATCGGCGGCTGGACCTCGGACGTGCAGATGCGCCTGGGGGACAACGACCTGCCGTACGGCGTCTCCGGCGGCCCCGTGATCGACCCGGAGCGCGGCGAGGTCATCGGCGTACTGAAATCCCGCTCCGACCACGCGCGCGGCGGCACCTCCACGGGGCTCGAACAGCTGCGGACCCTGCCCGTGCCCTCCGGGGAGCTGAACGCCGAGCACGACGACCTCTACCAGGCGGTCGTCCACGCCCACGACCGCTACCACCGGGACCGGCAGCGCCATCCGGACGCCCGCCGTCACACCTGGACCGACGTGCAGCGTCAGCTCGGCGCCCGGCCCGGCCGCGTCCTGACCCCGGACGAGCGCGTCCAACTGCTCGGCCGCCTCGCGGACCTGCCGCCCCCGGCCAGTACCCGCTCCCTGCTCGACCTCCTCGAATCCATGCCGGACTTCCAGGTTCCGCTGCCGCTGCCCGCCCCGCGCGGCTGGCGCGACGGACTCGGAGCCCTGTACGAGTGCGTGCGCGACGACGCGGCCCTCTACCTGGTGCTCGACTACGCGGTGCACGCGATGACCGCCGAACGGCCGTACCTCGCCCCCGGCACGCCGAACGCGGAGGAAGCCCTGTGGGCCCGCGTGTGGGAGGCCGCCCAGCGGCTCGGCCCCGGCCGGCGCAGCGCCCTCGTCAAACGGCGGGTCAGCAGGATGGCGGCCCGCCGGCCCGGCTCCATGACGGGGGCCGGCCGCGGCGGACAGGGGCGGAACGGGGAGGCGCGCAACGGAGCGGTGCGTAACGCACCGGCCGTGGGGAACCCGGAAAGGGCGGACGCACCACAGCCGTTCGCGCTGGTCGAGATCGAGCAGCGGGGCTGGGAGCGGGACCGGTGCGACTGGTCCGTGTTCGTCGTACAGCCCGGCGGCGAGGCCAAACGCCTCGACGAGGCGCGGCGCGCCCCGCTGAGCGACCTCGCCGCGCACCTCGCGGCACCGCTGACGGAGGCGTTCCGCCAGGGCGACCTGCCGGACCGGCCGGCGGTCCTCCAAGTGGCGATGCCCCACTTGCTGTTCGGCATCGGAGTGGACGACTGGCGGCTCCACCCCGAGGACGAGCCGTTGGGCACGCAGCGCCCGGTCGTCCTGCGCTGCTCCGACCGCGAGCAGTTGACCGAGGACGGCGGCTACGACGAGTACGACGAGTACGGCGGATACGGCGGTGACGGTGGATACGGCCAGTTCCGCGGACACGGCGAGGGCGGTGAGCACATGGCGGCGGGACCGGCCGGCGACCACCGGCTGGACGTGGACGAGGAGAGAAGGGCCCGCTGGCGCTGGCTGCACGCGCATCCCGTGACGGCCGCGGTCCTCGACTGCGACGACGGGCTGCGCAAGCCGGTACCGCCCGTGGAGCAGTTGCGCGGCCTGTCGCACGGCACGGTCCCGGTGCTGTGCCGTTTCGACGACCACCGCCACTTCGAGGACGACGTGGCCGCGGTCGCCCGGATCGTGCGCGGGGGCTTCGGCGTGGCCCTGTGGCGCCGTCGGCGCGGACTGCCGGAGACGGTCTGCGGGGAGTTCCACCGCGGCACGTTCGACGAGATCGCGGGCCCGTCCAGCGCGCACCGTCTGCCTCAAGCCGTGCACGACCTGCGCGCGAAACTGCGTTCGGGCCGGCCGGAGACCTATTGGGCCGACGGTATAGCCCTGCTGTACGACGATCCGTACCAACCCCTGCCGGGCGCGGGAGAACTGGTGGAGTCTCCTTGAACCGGCTTCCTACCAGGCCGCCCGCCGGGGACGGGCCCCTTATCAGGTCCGGTGCGGATCGATACGGTGAGGGACGTTCGTACGGCCGCCCGAGGGCGTCGCCGCCACCTGCCCGCCCGCCCCGCCCCGGCCCGCGGGCGGACGACGGACACGTGCGGTCGACAGCGCCCAGCAGACGAGTGACGACGAGGACCGGATCATGACCGAATCCAGTGAGTGGCTCATCTACCGGGGCGCCGGCGAACCCCACGACGGCCTCCAGCGGCTCCCCGCCCCGCCCCCCTGGCGGGACTTCACCAGCCGGGACGCGGCGGGCGCGGGCGACGGGTCCGAGGACCGCAGGCTCGGCGCCCACCGGCACCTGGCGGAACTGCACCGGCCGGGCGCCGAGGAACTCGAAATGATCAACGCCGCGCTGTATCTGCGCCGGCCGCTCCTGGTCACCGGCAGCCCCGGAGCGGGCAAGAGCACACTGGCCCACTCGGTGGCGTACGAACTCGGCCTGGGCAACGTGCTGCGCTGGTCCATCGTCAGCCGCTCCGAACTCCAGGACGGCCTCTACCACTACGACGCCATCGCCCGGCTGCAGGACGTGCAGATCGCCTCGCAGGGCGGTTTCGGCGCCGCGGCCGGGACGCCCGGCGCGGTCGAGAGCATCGGCAGCTACATCCGGCTCGGTCCTCTCGGCACCGCGCTGCTGCCCTCCGACACACCGCGCGTACTGCTCATCGACGAGTTGGACAAGAGCGACATCGACCTGCCCAACGACCTGCTGAACGTGCTGGAGGAGGGCGAGTTCGCCATCCCCGAGCTGGAGCGCATCGCCGACCGGCTGCCGGACGGCGAGGCCGAGGTGCTCACCGCCGACGGCGTGAAGGTGCGGGTGCGGGACGGCCGGGTGCGCTGCCGGGCCTTCCCGTTCGTGGTGCTCACCAGCAACGGCGAACGCGACTTCCCGGCACCGTTGATGCGCCGCTGCATCCACCTGGAACTGGGCCGCCCGGACCACAACCGGCTCGCCACGTTCGTACGGGCGCACCTGGGCGACGAGGCGGCCCGGGCGGGCGACGACCTCATCACCCGCTTCCTGGAGCGGTCCCGCAGCGAACTGCTGGCGACGGACCAGCTGCTGAACGCGATCTACCTCACCGACGCCGCGGCCGTGCCCAGCCGCGACCGCCTCGCCGACCTGCTCGTCCAGCGGCTCGACCGCCCGAGGTGACGCGCTGATGTCCGACGCAGCGGCGCGTCACGGTCCTCACACACCCGACGGCCGACCCCAGGACCGGCAGGCCGCCCCGCCCGGGGGCGACCCGATCGCCGCACTCGTGCGGCGCCTGCGGGAGATCCACCTGGACCCGGACGCGGAGCAGCTCTGCGACGCCCTCTGGCTGGCCCGCTGGACCCGGGTCGCCGACGCCGCGGCCGACCGGCCCGCGCCGGGCGGTCACGGCGCGCGCAGGGCGAAGCCGCCGCTCGTCCGTCCCGTGGCACCGCCGGCCGGCGACACCCGGCCGGCCGCGCCCGCGCCGGAGCCGGAGCCGCCCGCCGACCAGGCGGCCCGGCGCGTCGCCCTGTACCCGGTGCCGCCCGACGGGGGCCCCGGGGTGCGCGGAGCCCGGCCGGCCCGCGCGCTGCCGGTGGGTGTGCCGGCCGCCCCGGTGCTGCCCGCGCCGCTCGAACTCCAGCGTGCGCTGCGCCCGTTGCAGGGGTACCAGAGTCCCGCGCCGCCGCTGCGCACCGAGCTGGACGAGGTCGCGACCGCGGATGTGAGCGCCCGGGCCGGCGGGCTGATCCTGCCCGTCCACCGCTACGTGACCCGGGGCGACGCGCGCCTGCACCTGGTGATGGACACCTCCTCGTCGATGCGGGTCTGGGACCGGCTGTTCGTCGAACTGGCGCAGGTGTTCGGCCGGCTGGGCGCCTTCTCGGCCATCCAGGTCAGCTACCTGCACCAAGGGCCGGACGGCGCCGCGGCCGTCGGCCGCAGCCCGGACGCGCACGCCGCGCCGCTGCATTCCGCGGAACGGCTCAGCGATCCCACCGGCCGCCGGATCATCGTGCTCGTCAGCGACTGCGCCGGTCCGCTGTGGCACAGCGGCCACGCCCACCGGCTGCTCCACCACCTGTCCCGGCAGGGCCCCGTCGCCGTGCTCCAGCCGCTGCCGCAGCGCATGTGGAACCGCACGCGGCTCCCCGTGACCTTCGGCGAGCTGTCGCGCGGCGGCACGCTGGGCGGCGCCGCCGTGCTGCGCGTGCGTACCCCCGCGGGCCCGTCCGCCGAGGCCCGGCGGGGAGCGCTGGCCGTCCCCGTACTGCCGCCCGAGCCGGCCGCGCTCGGATCCTGGGCCCGGCTGCTGTCCGGCGCCGGCGCCGGACCGGTCCCCGGTGCCGTGGGCTGGGTGCGCGCGGATCAGCCGGCCGCCCCGACGGCCCGCCCGGACCGCCGCCATACGCCGTTCGAACGGGTCAGCCGGTTCAGCTCCGCGGCCTCCCCGGCCGCCGGGCGCCTGGCCGTCTATCTCGCGGCGGCCCCGCTCTGCCTGCCGGTGATGCAACTGGTGCAGCGGACCATGCTTCCCGGCTCAGGGCCGTCCGAACTGGCCGAAGTGCTGGTCGGCGGCCTGGTCACCCGCGCCCGCGCGGACCACGGCGGGGACGGCGCCCAGTGGTACGAGATCGAGCCGGACGTGCGCGACGCCCTGCTGTCCCGGCTGGGACGGGACGAGGCCATGCTGGTGCTCAAGCACTGCTCGGAGTACATCGAGCAGCGCTTCGGCAAGGGCGGGCCCAACTTCCCGGCGCTCGCCCTGGCCCAGCTCGGGGACGGCGGCCCGGGGCGCCCGCAGGCGCACGGACCCGGCGGCGGGACCGGTGTCGGTTCGGGCCTTGCCATCGGCTCCGGCATCGGGATCGGCGCCCTGGGCTCCGGCCCGGGCAACGGCTCCGACTACCCCGGCGAGAACGGCGGCAACGGCGAGAGCGACTCGGTCCCGCAGCCCTTCGCGGAGATAGCCGCCCGGGTCCTGGAGCGCTTCATGCCGCTGCCCGAGCAGTTCGCGTCCTACGACAGCCGGACCGACCCGCGCCCGGACGCGGAGCGGCCCCCGCACCAGGCGGTCGTCCGCGCCCGCGCCCTGCTCGCCCGGTTCGACGACGAGGGCATGGTGCAGGACGTCATCGACGCCGTACAACTGCTGCGCGGCGCCACCGGACACGAACGGCCGGGCGGTGCGGACCCCGAGCTGTGGGGCGAGTACGCGCGCTGCACGCTGCGGCTGTGGGAGGTGCAGGGCGGTGCCGCGCTGCTGGACGAGGCCGAGCGGGCCGCCGAGCGCGCCGCCGCCCATCCGCACGCCGTGCGGGAGCGCGCCGTCCTCGCGCGCGTGCTGCACGCGGCCGCCACCGACGCGCGCCGGCGGGGCGACCGGCCCGCCGCGCTGGAGCTGCTGCGCCGCGCCGACCGCGAGTACGCGGTGGCCTGCGCGGCCCCGGGCCTGGACGAGAAGGAGGCGCTGCGGCTCACCCTTGAAAGGGTCGGTTCCCTGGAGGCCCAGTGGCGCCTGGGCGGCGACAGCGCCCTCCTTCAGGGCGCCGTCGGCATGCTGGAGGCGTTCGCCGACGCCTGGCCCGACCGGCGCGACCGCCCGCCCGAGCTGCCGCTGGCCCACGGACGTACGCTGCTGCGGCTGTCGGAGGTGACGGCGGAGCCCGCCCAGGCCCGGCTGCACGCGGAGCAGGCCGCCCGGTCGCTGCGCCAGGCGCTGGACTCAGGTCTGGCGGAGGACACCGCGGAGTCCGTCCGGGCCCGGGTCCGGGTGCTGACCGACCTGGTCGACGCGCTGCTGAGGTCGGGCGGCCCGCTCGAGGAGGCCCAGGCCCGGACCGACGAGGCGCTCGGACGCGTACGCGAGCAGGGGCAGCGCGCGGCGACGCTGGTCCGCGCGGGGCGCATCGCCGTCGCGCGCTACGCCGAGTCGGGGGAGCCGGCCGAACTGCGCCGGGCCGCCGACCGTTTCGCGCAGGCGGCCCAGTGGATGCCCCGGGACGCGACCGCGCACGCCGACGTGCTCGCCGAGTGGGGGGAGGTGCTGCTCCGGCTCGCCGTGCTGGAGACCGCTCAGGGGCGCCTGGACCAGCTCTCCCGGGCGATCCGGGTGCTGCGGGACTGCCGGATGGAGACACCGGCGGGCAGCCGGCGGGTCGCGCACCGGCTGCTGCTCCTCGGGCGGGCGCTGATGCTCCGGTACCAGGTGCGCGGCGACCGGGTCGACCTCAGGGAGGCCGAGCACCTCTTCGGCCTCGCGGCGGCCGACGCGGAGGATCCGCTGCTGGCGGCGCGCTGCCGGCTGGAGCTCGGGCAGGCCCAGTTCGAGGCGTACCAGAACCTGGGCCGCGCGACCCGCCTGGACGTGGCGGTCGACGCCTTCCGGGCGGCCGCCGAGTCGGCCCACCGGGCGGAGGAGGAGGCCGAAACCGAACGCCGTCGCCAGGAGGCGGTGGAACTCGCCGCGCAGGCACACCACTGGCGGGGTATGTCCTTCGAGGCGGCGGCCCGCCCCCGCGCGGCCCGGGACGCCTACCGGGCCGCACACGCGGAGTGGGCGCGCCTGCCGGACGACCGGCTGGTCACCGGCGAACCGACCGCCCCGCAGACCGCCCAGCGCCTGGCCGACCTGGAGTGAGGCGGCGCGGAAGCGGGCAGAGCGTGCGGAGCGGGCGGAGCCCGGAGACCTGAGGAACGCACAGCGCGAGAGGGGAACGGGGAATGGGCATACGAGACGGGTCCGGGCCCAAGCCGGCACTTCCCGGTGGGGCCGAGCCCTTGCCGGACCTGCTGGAACTGGACCTGGCGGAGCTGAGCACCATCGAGCACCCGGTGCTCCGGGAGGTGCTGGGCGAGTTGCGGGCGCGGGCGGCGGAACCGAGCGAGATGCTGTGGGGCTTCGACAACTCGTTCTGAGCCGGTGGCATCGCCTCACTGCGAGACGGAGGGAATCGCGCCATTTTCTGATCAGTTGATGTCACTTACGGTCATCTTGTTCCGTGAATAAGACAACTACTGTCGCGCCGGGTTTCGGGAGGGCGGCGCGCCGGGCATGCAGCCCTCTGCGGCAGGGGGCCGTGGCACGGGCGTCGCCGTGACGCGGGCCGGGCCGTACGGCAGGGGGGTGCTGGATGTCCGGTCGGACCGCTACCGTTCCCGCTCCCCGCGCCCCCTTCCCGTTCCGTCAGTTCATCGTCAAGGCGCACGGCCGCTGCAACCTCGCCTGCACCTACTGCTACCTCTACGAGGGCCCCGACAGCGGCTGGCGCACCCGTCCCGCCGCCGCCTCCGCCGCCGTCCTCGACCGCACCGCCACCCGCATCGCCGAGCACGCCGACCGGCACGCCCTGCGCGACCTCGCCCTCGTCCTGCACGGCGGCGAGCCCCTCCTCGCGGGGGCCGGCACCCTGGCCGGGGTGGCCGCCCGGGTGCGCGAGCGCGTACCGGACGGCTGCCAGGTCCATGCCACCGTCCAGACCAACGCCACCCTCCTCACCGAGGAACGCCTCGCCGTACTGGCCGAGGGCGGCGTCCGCGTCGGCATCAGCCTCGACGGGGGCACGGCCGGCCACAACCGGCGGCGCGTCGACCACGCCGGGCGGCCGTCCTGGCCGGCCGCGGCACGCGGGGTCCGCCTGGTCGCCGACCGCTTTCCGGCGTCGTACGCGGGCCTCCTCACCGTCGTCGACCCGACGCTGGACCCGGTCGAGACGTACGAGTCGCTCCTCACGCTGCGCCCGCCCGTGCTGGACCTGCTGCTGCCGCACGGGAACTGGTCCGCGCGTCCGCCGGGGCAGACCGGTGTCCGCTACGGCGACTGGCTGTGCGCCGTCTTCGACCGCTGGTGGGCGGCGGGCCGGCGCGAGGTCCGGGTACGGCTCTTCGAGGAGTGCCTGGCGTTGCTGCTGGGGCTGCCCGCGGCCACCGAGGCGCTGGGACTGGCGCCGTTCGACGCGGTCGTCGTGGAGACCGACGGGTCGATCGAGCAGGTCGACTCCCTCAAGTCGGCGTATCCCGGGGCCGCGTGGACCGGCCTCGACGTCTTCCGGCACACCTTCGACCAGGCGCTGCGGCATCCCGGCGTGGCCGCCCGGCAGGCGGGAGCGGAGTCGCTCGCGGAGCAGTGCCGCGCCTGTCCGCTGCTGCGGGTGTGCGGGGGCGGCCACTACGCGCACCGCTACCGTGCCGGGCACGGCTTCCGGAACCCCTCCGTGTACTGCGCGGACCTCCAGCGCCTCATCCGTCACGTGGCCGCGAGGCTGGCCGACGCCGGCGCGGGAGCAGGCGCGGGAGCAGGCGTTCCCGTCCTGTCCGCCGCACCGCCCTCCGACCCGCCCTCGACCGAAGGGGGACCTTCGTGATGTTTCCGACGGTTCCCGACCGCGCCCTGCTCGAACTCGCCCGGACCGAGGGCAGTCCCGACACCCTGGCGCTCCTCGCGCGGGACCAGGACACCCGGCGGCTGCTCGTCCTGCGCGCCGTGCTGGATGCGGCCGAGGCGGCCGACCGGTCCCTGTGCACCGCCGGGCAGAAGGCGAGGCTGCGCGCCGACTGGGAGCTGCTGACCGAGGCGGACCGGACGGCACCGGGCCCGCTCGCGCACCACCGGGGGCACCGGCCCCTCACCCCGGGCCGGGGTGCCGACACGCCCGCCCGTGACCGCCTCTTCCACCCGCTCACCGGCCCCTGGGCGCGCTCCTGTCTGCGCGGCCTCGGGTCCGGACCCGAGGCCGGCGGCGAGCCGGTGAGCGAGGAGCGGGTCCGCCGGCTGGGGCGCGACCTCGCCCACTTCAGCGCGATCGCCGCCGTCGCCGCCGCCGTGGCCGGCATCCCCTTCACCACCCGGCTCACGGCCCGTGCCGGAGTCCTCACGCTCCCGTCCCTCGGCGCGCTGCACACGGCCGAGTCCGGTGACGTACCCGTCGACGTCGCTTGCGCCGACGGCCGGCTGACCCTGCGCCAGGCCGGCGCCGCCGACGTGACCGTCCACCTGGAGCGCGGCACCGGCGCCTGGTCCGGGGCGCTCGCCTGGACGCCGGCGCACGCGCTGCCCGGTCTCACGCCGTCCGCGCCGCCCGTCCCACTCGACGACCTCGACCCGTATCGCGAACTGCCCGCCGGCCCCCGCCACGGCAACCTGAGCGCACCGCTCGCGCTCGACGACGCCGAACGCAAGCGGTGGCTCCAGGCCTGGTCCGGCACGGCGGTCGCGCTGCGCTCGGGCGGCGCGCACCGCCTCGCCGAAGCCGGCGCCCTGCTGCGCTGCCTGGTCCCCCTGGAGATGCCCTCCGACGTCGGCGCGGGCCGGGGCAGTTGCAGCGCCACCCGCCGGGAGGCGTTCGGCGCCCTCCTCAGCAGTACGCCGCCCGATCCCGTGACCTTCGCCGCGACCCTCGTCCACGAGTTGCAGCACGCCAAACTCGCCGCCGTGAGCGACCTGGTGACCCTGCACCGGGCCGGGCCCGAGGCACGGTACTTCGCACCCTGGCGCCCCGACCCCCGGCCCTACGACGGCCTGCTCCAGGGCACCTACTCCCACCTCGCGATGGCGGACTTCTTCCAGCGCCGGGCACTCGTCACCGCTCTCGCGGAACGCGAGTGGGCGTGGGCCCAGCACGCGCGCTACCGCGCCCAGGTCGGCGCCGCCCTGCCCGCCCTCGTCGGCTCGCCCGACCTCACGGTGCGAGGACGCCGGTTCGTCGACGGGATGGCCGCCGCCTACGAACGGATGGCCGAGCACCCCGCGCCCCGGGGCCATACCGCGAGGGCGCGGGCGTATGTGAGATCCGCGCGCGCACTGTGGACACAGCGTCGCGCTTCCGCACTCCCACCCCCGAATGAGTGAGGATGCCCGCGTGCGGCGGCCGGGTACGGAAAGATCGTCGGACCAGGGTGTGCCGCCGTCGGTCGGCGGACTTACGCGCGGCGCCCCGAGGTCCTAGGATTTTGTGGTACTACGCGCTGGAGGCCACTGCATGTCTGGAGCTCGTAAGCCGGTCGAGGCGACCGAGAGGGGGACCGCCAGGCAGACGGTCACGATCCACTTCGCGGGCTTCAACCGCGCCTGGGCGGCCTGGATCGGGGACCGGCTGGAGCGGCGCGGCGTGCGGGTGGTGCCGCTGCGCTGGGACTCCCCGGCCGACGTCCCGCTCGTGGACCTGCTGCGCGACCTCACCCTCGCCGAGGGCCGGGTCCTCATCATCGTCAGTGAGTGGTACTTCCAGCTCGGACCGCGTACGCACGAGGAGTGGAACGCGGCCCTGCGCGAGGTCGTCGCGCCCGACCCCTCCCGGTTCGCGGCCGTGTCGGTCACCACGGCCCCGGTCCCGTCGGCCGCGGCCGTACTGGCACCGGTCGCGCTGACCAACATGGGCGCCGAGGAGGCGGAGCGGCGGCTGCTGGACCGCCTCGACCTGTCGTCCGAGCCGCTGAACGAGACCACCGCCCAGGCGCGACGCGGGCCGCGGTTCCCGGCGGCGATGCCGGACGTGTGGGGCGCCGTACCGCGCCGCAACACCCGTTTCACCGGCCGCGAGACGCTGTTCAACGACGCCTACGGTGTGCTGCAGAGCGCGGAGCCGGGCGCGGGCGTGGTGACGCTGCACGGCATGTCCGGCGTGGGCAAGACCCAGATGGCCGCCGAGTACGCGCACCGTTTCGGTTCGGAGTACGACGTGGTCTGGTGGGTGAACGCGGAGAAGCGCGTCACCTACCGGCGGCAACTGGCCGAACTCGCCCCCAAGCTGGGCCTGCAGACCGGTCAGGAGTACGGGGAGCGGCTGCGGGCGGTGCGGGACGCACTGCGGCGCGGCGAGCCCTACTCACGGTGGCTGCTGATCCTGGACGGCGCCGACGAACCGGACCAGATCTGGGACCTGGTGCCGACCGGCCCCGGGCACGTGCTCATCACGTCGCGCAACCCGGAGTGGAGCGAGCACAACAGCAAGCTGCTGGAAGTCCCCGTCTACTCCCGGGACGAGTCGGTCGCCTTCATCCGGCGCCGGGCACCGCGGCTGACCGAGGCGGACGCGGACCAGCTCGCCGACGCCCTCGAGGACCTGCCGCTGCTGCTCGACCAGACGGCGGGCTGGCTGAACGACTCCGACCTGTCGGTCGACGAGTACATCGCCCTGCTGGAGGGCGGTATCGACGGTGACGTGGTGAAGGTGTCCGCGGACTTCCCGCTCGCCTTCCAGACCGCCTGGTCGATACTGCTGAACAAGCTCCGCGACACCGTCCCGGAGTCCGTGGACCTGCTGCGGCTGTGCACCTTCTTCGCGCCCGGCTTCATCCCCGTGCGGCTGCTGAAGGAGATGCCGGGCGACGAACTGCCCGAACAACTCGCCGGACTGCTCAACGACCCCCTGCTGTGGAACAGGGCGATCAACCAGCTGCGCACGTACTCCGTGGTCCGCCTCGAGTCCCACGAGGTGTCCCTGGACGAACCCGTGTCATCCGGCGAGTCCCTGTATCTGCACCGCATGGTCCACCAGATCGTCCGCAAGGACATGCCGGACGACGATCGCAGCGAGTTCATCGACGTCGTACGCCGGGCGCTCGCCGCGGCCGACCCGCGCAGGCCGACCGATCCGGACCTGTGGCCCGGTTACGCCGAGATCGTGCCGCACCTGAAGTGGGCCGACGTCCTCAACAGCAGGGACCCGCAGGTCCAGCGGCTCGTCTTCAACTGCCTGCGCTACATGTACTTCTCCGGCGAGTACCGGGCGGGCAGCAAACTGGGCGAGCGGGCCCTCACCGCCTGGCGCAAGCTGCTGGGCCGCACCCACCCGCGGATCTGGGAACTGACCTACCACTACACCAACCTGCTGCGCGCCGCGGGTGACTACACCCGCACCGAGGCCCTCAGCCGCGACGCGGTCGAGCACCTTCGCGAGGAGCGCGGACCGCAGGACCTGGAGCATCTGCGGGCCGCCGCCGGTCTCGCCGGTGACCTGCGCGGACTGGCCCGTTACGGCGAAGCCCTGGAACTCTCCCAGTGGGTCCTGGCTGCCTACCGCGAGCTGCTCGGCGACGAGGACTCCCGCACGCTCAACGCGCAGAACAACCTGGCCGTCTCCCTGCGCCTGCTCGGCCGCTACCAGGAGACGCTGGACACCGACCGGCAGACCATGGAGGCCCGCCGCCGGCTGCTGCGGGCCCGGCACCCCTGGGCCCTCAGCTCGGAGATCAACTACGCCGTGGACCTGCGCCTGCTGGGCCGCTACGCCGAGGCCGAGTCCGTCCAGGCGAAGAACGTCCGTGAGAACCGCATCGTCATGGGCCGCGACAACCCGCAGACGCTCAGGGCCGAGTACAACCTCGCGCTGTGCCGGTACCGGCTGGGCGACCGCGACCGGAGCAGGGACCGCGGTGAGGGCGTCGACGAGCCCGGGCCGCTGTTCGCCGGTGTCCTGGAGCGCGGCGAGCGGGTACTGGGCGAGACCCACCCGCTGACGCTGATCTTCGCCACGAGCCAGAGCTGCTACGCCCGTGAGCACGGCGACATCGACCAGGCGCGCGAGCTGAGCGAGGCCGTGGTCGCCCGCTACGAGATGATGCTCGCCGAGGGGCACCCGTTCATCGCCGGTTCGCGCGCCAACCAGGCGCTGATCCTGCGCAACGTCGGCGAACGCGAGCACGGCCACGTCCTCGTCGAGCAGGCGCTGGCCGAGATGACGCAGGCCGTCGGCGAGAAACACCCCTGGACGCTCGGCTGCGCCCTCAACGCCTCCGCGCTGCGGAACCTGGTGGGCGACATCGAGGGCGCCGCCGCCCTCAGCGGGGACACGGTGACGCGGGCCATCGAGTCGCTCGGGCGGACCCACCCGCTCACGCTGTCGACGCGCATCGCGTACGCGGCGGACCTGCGCGGCCTGCGGGACCGCCGGCAGGCGGAGAAGGTGGAGCAGGAGGCGCTGTCCGACCTCGACGCCACACTGGGCAGCAAGCACACCCACACCGTGTCGGCCCGCTCGCGCAACCGCCCGTACTGGGACTTCGAGCCGCAGATCACCTGAGGACACCCGCCGACGGCGAAGGGCCCGGCCCCGGAGAGATCCGGGGCCGGGCCCTTCGTGTGCCGGGAGGGTCAGAGGCTCACGCCTCGAACACCTCACGCACCAGCTGCTCCTGCTCGGCCTGGTGCCGCTTGGCGGAGCCGACGGCCGGGGACGAGCCGTGCGGGCGCGAGATGCGCCGCAGCCGCTCGCCGTGCGGGACGTCCGCGCCGACCGCCAGGTCCAGGTGGTCGATCAGGTTGAGCGCGATGAACGGCCAGGCACCCTGGTTCGCCGGCTCCTCCTGGGCCCACAGGTACTTCTCGGCGTTCGGGTACTTGGCGATCTCCGCCTGGAGCTCGGCACCCGGCAGCGGGTACAGGCGCTCGATGCGGATGATGGCCGTGTCCGTCACGCCGCGCTTCTTCCGCTCGGCGTCGAGGTCGTAGTAGACCTTGCCGGCGCAGAAGACGACCTTCTTCACCGCGGACGCGTCGACCGAGTCGTCGCCGATGACCGGGCGGAACTGGCCCGTCGTGAACTCCTCCGCCTTCGAGGCCGCGGCCTTCAGGCGCAGCATCGACTTCGGGGTGAAGACGACCAGCGGCTTGTGGTGCGGGTTGTGCACCTGCCACCGCAGGAGGTGGAAGTAGTTCGACGGCAGGGTCGGCATCGCGACCGTCATGTTGTTCTGCGCGCAGAGCTGGAGGAAGCGCTCCGGGCGGGCCGAGGAGTGGTCCGGGCCCTGGCCCTCGTAGCCGTGCGGGAGCAGGAGCGTCACGCCGCTCGTCTGGTTCCACTTCTGCTCGGCCGACGAGATGAACTCGTCCACGACCGTCTGCGCGCCGTTGACGAAGTCGCCGAACTGCGCCTCCCACATCACCAGCGCGTCCGGGCGGGCCAGCGAGTAGCCGTACTCGAAGCCCATCACCGCGTACTCGGAGAGCAGGGAGTTGTAGACGTTGTACCGGGCCTGGTCCTCGGACAGGTACAGCAGCGGGGTGAACTCGTCGCCCGTCTCACGGTCGATGACGACCGCGTGGCGCTGGCCGAAGGTGCCGCGCTGCGAGTCCTGGCCCGTCAGACGGACCGGCACGCCCTCCAGGAGGAGGGAGCCGACGGCGAGGGTCTCGCCCATGCCCCAGTCGATCGTGCCGTCCTCGACCATCGCGGCCCGGCGCTGGAGCTGCGGCAGCAGGCGCGGGTGGATGGTGACGTGGTCGGGGATGTTGACCTGGGACTCGGCGATCCGCTTGACCGTCTCGGCGCTGACCGCGGTGTTCACGGCGACCGGGAACTCGGCCTGCGGGTCCGAGGGCTCCGCGGCGGACGGCTGGGAGACGGCCTCGCGGACCTCGGTGAAGACCTTCTCCAGCTGGCCCTGGTAGTCCTGGAGCGCCTGCTCGGCCTCTTCCAGGGTGATGTCGCCGCGACCGATGAGGGACTCGGTGTAGAGCTTGCGCACCGAGCGCTTCTTGTCGATCAGGTCGTACATCAGCGGCTGGGTGAAGGCCGGGTTGTCCGACTCGTTGTGACCGCGGCGGCGGTAGCAGATGAGGTCGATCACCACGTCCTTGTTGAACGCCTGGCGGAACTCGAAGGCGAGCCGCGCGACGCGGACCACGGCCTCCGGGTCGTCGCCGTTCACGTGGAAGATCGGGGCCTCGATCATGCGGGCCACGTCGGTGGCGTACATGGAGGAGCGCGAGGACTCCGGGGCGGCGGTGAAGCCGACCTGGTTGTTGATGACGACGTGGACCGTGCCGCCGGTGCGGTAGCCGCGCAGCTGCGACATGTTCAGGGTCTCGGCCACCACGCCCTGGCCCGCGAAGGCCGCGTCGCCGTGGATCGCCACCGGCAGGACGGTGAAGTCCGTGCCGCCCTTGTTGATGATGTCCTGCTTGGCGCGGGCGACGCCCTCCAGGACCGGGTCGACCGCCTCCAGGTGGGACGGGTTGGCGACCAGCGAGACCTTGATCTGCTCGCCGTCCAGGCCGGTGAAGGTGCCCTCGGCGCCCAGGTGGTACTTCACGTCGCCGGAGCCGTGCATCGACTTCGGGTCGAGGTTGCCCTCGAACTCGCGGAAGATCTGCGCGTACGACTTGCCGACCACGTTGGCCAGCACGTTCAGCCGGCCGCGGTGGGCCATGCCGATGACGACCTCGTCCAGGCGGGACTCGGCCGCCGAGTCGATGACCGCGTCGAGCAGCGGGATGACGGACTCGCCGCCCTCCAGGGAGAACCGCTTCTGGCCGACGTACTTGGTCTGCAGGAACGTCTCGAACGCCTCGGCCGCGTTCAGCCGGCGCAGGATGCGCAGCTGCTCCTCGCGCTCCGGCTTGGTGTGCGAGCGCTCGATGCGGTCCTGGATCCACTTGCGCTGCTTGGGGTCCTGGATGTGCATGAACTCGACGCCGGTGGTGCGGCAGTACGAGTCGCGCAGCACGCCGAGGATGTCGCGCAGCTTCATCAGGGACTTGCCGGCGAAGCCGCCGACCGCGAACTCGCGCTCCAGGTCCCACAGCGTGAGCCCGTGCTCGGTGATGTCCAGGTCGGGGTGCTTGCGCTGCTGGTACTCCAGCGGGTCGGTGTCGGCCATGACGTGGCCGCGGACCCGGTAGGAGTGGATCAGCTCGAAGACGCGGGCGGCCTTGGTGACGTCGTCGTCGTGCGAGGCGTCGATGTCCTTGAGCCAGCGGACCGGCTCGTAGGGGATGCGCAGCGCCTCGAAGATCTCGTCGTAGAAGCCGTTCTCGCCGAGCAGGAGGTTGGCGACCTGGCGCAGGAACTCGCCGGAGGCGGCGCCCTGGATGACCCGGTGGTCGTAGGTCGACGTGAGCGTCATGACCTTCGAGATGCCGAGCTTGTTCAGGGTGTCCTGGGAGGTGCCCTGGAACTCCGCCGGGTAGTCCATGGAGCCGACGCCCATGATGACCGACTGGCCGGGCATCAGGCGCGGCACGGAGTGGACGGTGCCGAGGCCGCCGGGGTTGGTCAGCGAGACGGTGACGCCGGTGAAGTCGTCCATCGTCAGCTTGCCGTCGCGGGCGCGGCGGACGATGTCCTCGTAGGCCTGCCAGAACTCGAAGAAGTTCAGCGTCTCGGCCTTCTTGATCGCCGCGACGACGAGCTGGCGGTCGCCGTTGGGCTTGACCAGGTCGATGGCGAGACCGAGGTTGACGTGCGCCGGCTTGATCAGCGTCGGCTTGCCGTCCTTCTCGCCGAACGAGTGGTTCATCGCCGGCATGGCCTTGATGGCCTGCACCATCGCGTAGCCGATCAGGTGCGTGAAGGAGATCTTCCCGCCCCGGGCCCGCTTGAGGTGGTTGTTGATGACGATGCGGTTGTCGAACAGCAGCTTCACCGGGACCGCGCGCACGGACGTGGCCGTGGGCAGCTCCAGCGAGGCGTTCATGTTCTTGACGACCGCGGCGGCCGGGCCGCGCAGGGTCACCGTCTCGGGGCCCTCGGGGGCGGCGGCCGCGTCCTTGGCGGGCGCGGCGGCCTTGGCCTGCGGCTTGGCGGCGGGCTTGGCCGGCGCGGGCTTCGCCGCCGGGGCGGCCGGAGCGGGGGCGGCGGGTGCGGCAGCGGCGGGCTGCGCGGCGGCGGCCGGCTGGGGGGCCGCCGCGGGCTGGGCCGGGGCCGGGGCGGGAGCCTGCGCCTGCGGGGCGGGGGCGGCCTGGGACGTGCTGCCGGAGTCCGCGCCCGCGGATCCGGAGGCCGCCTGGGCCGCGGCCGCTCCTGGCTTGTAGTCGGCGAAGAAGTCCCACCAGGCTCGGTCCACGGAGTTCGGGTCCTGGAGGTACTGCTGATAGATCTCGTCGACGAGCCACTCATTGGCACCGAAGGCCGCCGCGGGGTTCTTCCCCGCGTTGCCCGCTTGGTCGGTGTCGGTCGAGATGCTCGAGTTACTGGGGGACTGTGGCGACACGGCGAGAACCGCCCTCTTCCGCTTCACAAGATGGTGGACAGCGGGAATCAAGGCTACGCCTCCCCGACCCGGAAGGTCAGGCCGGGCCCGTTCATCGTCGCGTAAGTCACATCACGGACGGTGTTTCGGCGCTGGAAATGGCGGGAAACAAGCGAGGTTCTGGTGCGCCTGGGAAGGGGAGACCCCCACCCGGCGCCGGGACGACGCGGGCCTGTGCCTGATCACACGTGTCCGTGTGCGAGGACGCCGTGGATCTTGAGGCTCCGTTTCGAACCCTACGTCAACCAGACGCCGGTGGCAGGCCCGGAAGGGTGATGAGAATCCGGCAGCCCCGCTCGGATTCGGCCACACCGATCCGGCCGCCGTGCAGTTCCACCGCCCAGCGCGCGATCGCCAGGCCGAGCCCGGTGCCGCCGTCGCTGCCCGGACCGTGCGGCCGGGACACCGAACCCCGGTTGAACCGTTCGAAGACCCGGCGCCACTCCGAGCGCGGAATGCCGGGGCCCTCGTCGAGGACCTCCAGCTCCAGCGACTCCGGCAGCTCGCCGCGCCGCGCCCGGACCGTCACCCGGCCGTGCGGCGGGCTGTGCTTGACCGCGTTGTCGATGAGGTTGGCGACGACCTGGTGGATGCGCTCGGGGTCGGCGTGCGCGGTGAGGTCGGAGGGGGAGACGTCGAGGGCGAGGTGGACGTCCTTGCGGGTGTGGCTGCCGGAGCCGGAGGCGATGCCCGCGCGGGCCGTGGCGACCATGTTGGCTTCCTTCAGCACCCCCGAGAGGTACGGCCACACCTCGAAGCGCCGCTTGCGCAGCGGTATGACGCCGTTGTCCAGGCGGGAGAGGTCCAGCAGGGTCTCCACCAGCCGGCCGAGCCGCTCGGTCTGCCCGAGCGCCGTCCGCATGGTCTCCGGGTCGGCCTCGGTGACGCCGTCGACGATGTTCTCCAGCACCGCGCGCAGGCCCGCGATGGGAGTGCGCAGCTCGTGCGAGACGTTCGCCACCAGCTCCTTGCGCTGGAGGTCCTGGGCCTCCAGGTCGTCCGCCATGCGGTTGATGGTGACGGCCAGGTCGCCCAGCTCGTCGCGGCGGTTCTCGCGGACCCGGCGCGTGTAGTCGCCGTGCGAGATGGACCGGGCCACGGCGTTCATCTCGTCCAGGGGCGCGGTGAGGGAGTGCGCCACGAACTGGGTGATCAGCAGGGTGGCGATCATCGAGAAGACCGTGATGAAGCGCAGCTCCGTCTTGGTGTGCACCGCGATCACCGACAGCCCCGTGGTGATCAGCACCGACGTGACGACCAGCGCGCCCAGCTTGGTCTTGATCGAGAAAGGGCGTACGCCGCCCCAGGGCTCCCTGGGCCCGCGGGGACCGGGGCTGCTGCGTGCGGCCTGACGCCCTCGGCTCATGGCGTCGGCGTCTCCAGCGCGTAGCCCACGCCGTGCACCGTGCGGATGCGCTCGGCGCCGATCTTCCGGCGCAGCGCCTTGATGTGGCTGTCCACGGTCCGGGTGCCGGAGGCGTCCGCCCAGTCCCACACCTCGGCGAGCAGCTGCTCGCGGGAGAGCACCGCGCGCGGGGTGTTCGCCAGGCACACCAGCAGGTCGAACTCGGTGGGGGTGAGGTGCACGTCCTCGCTGCGCACCCGCACCCGGCGCTGCGCGTGGTCGATCTCCAGCTCGCCCAGGCGCAGGATGCCGCTGCGCGGCGTGGAGGCGGCCACGACGGCCCGCTCCACCCGGCGCAGCAGCACGTGCACGCGGGCGGCCAGCTCGCGCATCGAGAACGGCTTGGTCATGTAGTCGTCGGCGCCCACGCCGAGGCCGACCAGCATGTCCGTCTCGTCGTCGCGCGCGGTGAGCATCAGCACCGGCACCGGGCGCTGGGCCTGCACGCGGCGGCAGACCTCCAGGCCGTCGAAGCCGGGCAGCATGATGTCGAGGATCAGCAGGTCGGGCTGCCAGGCCTCGGCCGTGTCGACGGCGGCCGGACCGTCGCCCGCCGTCTGCACCAGGAAGCCTTCGGCGCGCAGGCGGGTCGCGATGGCGTCCACGATCGTCTGGTCGTCCTCGACCACGAGTACCCGGCGCTGTGCGCCCTGGGTGGCCGTCGCCGCGCCGTTGTGGGAGGTCTGTGTCTGCTCCATCGCCCGCCCCTGAGGTGTGCTTTTTGGAATCCGTGGGGTGATCCCATGACTGCGATTGACGCTTGAATGATCCGCGTCAGAGCAGCAGCGTACGGGGAGTGGCCGCGCCTTTGCTATCCAGGCCCGATGCCGAGGTGGACGACGTCCGGAACGCCCCGGGCAACGGGGATCTCTTCGGTACGCACCTGCTGGAACCCGGCATTACGCAAGGTTTCTTCGAATTCCGGAGAGGGCTGGGCGGACCATACGGCGAGTACCCCGCCGGGCCTCAACACCCGGGCGCAGCCTGCCAGTCCGGCGGGTGTGTACAGCCCGTCGTTGCCCTCGGTGACGGTCCAGCCGGGGCCGTTGTCGATGTCGAGGCAGAGTGCGTCGTACGTGTCGGATGTCTCATTGACGTACCGCACCAGATCCGCTTCGACGATCTCCGCGCGGGGGTCGGCCAGCGCCTCGGCGGACAGCTCGGCCAGCGGTCCGCCCCGGTGCCAGTCGATGACGGCGCGCTCCCGCTCGACGACCGCGATGCGCCCCCAGCGCGGGTCGGCGGCCGCGTGCGCGAGCGAGAAGCCGACGCCGAGACCGCCGATCAGCAGGTGCGGTGCGCGCCGGCCGCCGGACGCGGTGAGCGCCTCGGCCGCCGCGTCGACCAGGCGCCGCTCCGAGCGTCCGTCGGAGGTGTCCATCAGGAAGCAGCCGTTCGCGACGATCTGCAGCAGCGCCCCGTGCCGGCGCAGGACGACCTCGCCGTGCGGGCCCTCGCGGCGGTCCAGCACTTCGGGGGAGTCGTGGGAGTCGTGGGAAGTGAGGGACATCGGCCCATCTTGGCAGGGGAATGCGGGGGAGTCCGGCCGTGCTCCCCACATGGGGGCGCACGGGTGGCGAAGGCTCCCGGCCCCGGGTGGCGAAGGCTCCGGCCCTTGATCGCTCAGAGCGAACAGCCCTTGGGGAACATTCGGGGACTCCCTTTCATTGAGTCGATGTAACTCAACTTGACTGCCGAAGGGGAGATCATGGCTACTGAGTCCGCCGCCGTCACACCGCTCACCCTGCCCGTGCTGCCGCTCGACGACGAGGTGGTCCTGCCCGGAATGGTCGTCCCCCTGGACCTGAGCGACGCCGAGGTGCGGGCCGCGGTGGAGGCCGCCCAGGCCGCCGCCCGGTCCGAGCCCGGAAAGCCCCGGGTCCTGCTCGTCCCGCGCGTCGACGGCACGTACGCCAGGACCGGCGTCCTCGGCACGGTGGAGCAGGTCGGCCGGCTGGCCGACGGCGACCCGGGAGCCCTGATCCGCGGCCGCGACCGCGTGCGGATCGGCGCCGGCACCACCGGCCCCGGCGCCGCGCTGTGGGTCGAGGGCACCCGCGTCGACGAGTCCGTGCCCGATCCGCTGCCCGGCCAGGTCGCCGAGCTGGTGAAGGAGTACAAGGCGCTGGCCACCGCCTGGCTGCGCAAGCGCGGCGCCTGGCAGGTCGTGGACCGCGTGCAGGCCATCGACGGCGTCTCCGCGCTCGCCGACAACTCCGGCTACTCGCCCTTCCTCACCACCGAGCAGAAGGTCGAGCTGCTGGAGACCACCGACCCGGTCGCCCGCCTGAAGCTCGCCACCCAGCAGTTGCGCGACCACCTCGCCGAGCAGGACGTCGCCGAGACCATCGCCAAGGACGTCCAGGAGGGCGTCGACAAGCAGCAGCGGGAGTTCCTGCTGCGCCGGCAGCTGGAAGCCGTCCGCAAGGAACTGCGCGACCTGAACGGCGAGCAGGAGGGTGAGGAGTCCGACGACTACCGCGCCCGCGTCGAGGCCGCCGACCTGCCCGGGAAGGTCCGTGAGGCCGCGCTCAAGGAGGTCGACAAGCTGGAGCGGTCCTCCGACCAGTCGCCGGAGGGCTCCTGGATCCGCACCTGGCTCGACACGGTGCTGGAGATGCCGTGGAACGAGCGCACCGAGGACGCCTACGACATCCGGGGCGCCCAGGCCGTCCTGGACGCCGAGCACGCGGGTCTGGAGGACGTGAAGGAGCGGATCACCGAGTACCTCGCGGTGCGCAAGCGGCGCGGTGACCGGGGCCTCGGCGTGGTCGGCGGCCGGCGCGGCGGGGCCGTGCTGGCCCTCGTCGGCCCGCCCGGCGTCGGCAAGACGTCGCTGGGCGAGTCCGTCGCCCACGCGATGGGCCGCAAGTTCGTCCGCGTCGCCCTCGGCGGCGTCCGCGACGAGGCCGAGATCCGCGGCCACCGGCGTACGTACGTCGGCGCGCTGCCCGGCCGGATCGTGCGGGCGATCAAGGAGGCCGGGTCGATGAACCCGGTGGTGCTCCTCGACGAGATCGACAAGGTGGGCTCGGACTTCCGGGGCGACCCGGCCGCCGCCCTGCTCGAAGTCCTCGACCCGGCGCAGAACCACACCTTCCGGGACCACTACCTGGAGGTGGAGCTGGACCTGTCCGACGTGGTCTTCCTCGCCACGGCCAACGTCCTGGAGGCCATCCCGGAGGCGCTGCTGGACCGCATGGAGCTGGTCCGCCTCGACGGCTACACCGAGGACGAGAAGATCGTCATCGCCCGCGACCACCTGCTCCCGCGCCAGCGGGAACGGGCCGGGCTCGGCGAGGACGAGGTCACCGTCGACGAGGGGGCGCTGCGCAAGCTGGCCGGCGAGTACACCCGCGAGGCGGGCGTGCGCACCCTGGAGCGGTCGATCGCCCGGCTGCTGCGCAAGGTGGCGGCCCAGCACGAACTGGGCGAGCGGGAGCTGCCCTTCACCGTCACCGACGGCGACCTGCGGGACCTGATCGGCCGGCCGCACCACGTGCCCGAGTCCGCCCAGGACCCGGCCGAGCGGCGCACCTCGGTGCCCGGTGTGGCCACCGGCCTCGCGGTGACCGGCGCGGGCGGTGACGTCCTGTACGTCGAGGCGTCGCTGGCCGACCCGGAGACGGGCGGGGCGGGGCTGACCCTGACCGGTCAGCTCGGCGACGTGATGAAGGAGTCGGCGCAGATCGCGCTGAGCTTCCTGCGCAGCCGCGGCGCCGAGCTGGAGCTGCCGGTGGCCGACCTGAAGGACCGGGGCGTGCACATCCACTTCCCGGCGGGCGCGGTTCCCAAGGACGGTCCGAGTGCCGGCATCACCATGACCACGGCGCTGGCCTCGCTGCTGTCCGGGCGGCTGGTCCGCACGGACGTGGCGATGACCGGCGAGGTCTCGCTGACCGGGCGGGTGCTGCCGATCGGCGGGGTCAAGCAGAAGCTGCTCGCGGCGCACCGGGCGGGCGTCACCACGGTGATCATCCCCAAGCGCAACGAGCCCGACCTGGACGACGTCCCGGCGGAGGTGCTGGACAAGCTCGACGTCCACGCCGTCACCGATGTCCGCCAGGTCCTGGAACTGGCCCTCGCACCGGCGACGAACGGTGCGGAGTCGGAGGTTCCGGTCGCGGCGTGACGGACGCGAGCCGGAGCGGCCCGGGCCCCGCGAGGGGCCCGGGCCTTCGGCCGTGTGTCAGCCGTTGGCGAGCGCCTGGACGCGGTCCAGGGCGCCGTTGAACTTGTTGTGGTCCCCGACCGTCGGTCCGGACGAGGTGTACTGCCACATCGTGTAGTACGGCCACCCCGCCGGCAGCGTGCCCACGGTGGAGGCGTACCGGGCGATCCACAGCGGGTTGTTCGCCGCGAAACCGGAGTAGTTCCCGGTGCACTGGGTCCACCAGCTGGTGGCCGTGTAGATCACGGCGTCGCGGCCGGTGCGGGCCTTGTAGGTGTTCAGGAAGTCGCGGATCCAGGTGACCATCTGGCTCTGCGTCTTGCCGTAGCAGGCGGCCCCGTACGGGTTCCACTCGATGTCCAGGGCGCCCGGCAGCGTCCTGCCGTCGCGGGACCAGCCGCCGCCGTGGTCGACGAAGTAGTTGGCCTGGGCGGCGCCGCTCGTCGTGTCCGGGGTGGCGAAGTGGTACGCCCCGCGGATCATGCCCACGTTGTACGAGCCGTTGTACTGCTGGGCGAAGTAGGGGTTGGTGTAGTACGTCCCCTCGGTGGCCTTCGCGTAGGCCCACCTGACCCCGCTGTTCCACAGGGTCGACCAGGCGACGTTGCCCTGGTGGCTGGAGACGTCGACGCCCTCCGTCTGGGTGGCGCGGCCTGGGACCGGTGTGCCGTGCTGCCCGTCGTGCTCCACGACGCCCATGCCCATGCGGGCGGACCCGCGCGGCGGGATGTCGGCGGCCGAGGAGGAGTGGGCGGGGAGGGTGAGGAGCAAGGAGAACGCGGCGAGCAGGATCCCGGCGACGGCTGGGCGCCGTCCCCGGGCCGATCCGGATCTGTGCACGGGCATGACGTGCCTCCGCTGGCTCGGTGGTGCTCGGTGGGGGTGCGTGACCAGGGGACCGCCGGGTGGCGTGAGCATGCCACCCTGGGGTCCCGGAGCACGACGCTACGCACGTAGAACGGCGGGTGGAAGAGGTGCCGGAAGCCGCCGTTGGTCTAAGCCTGCGAAATACTTGCCGAGCTGCGGTGATGGCGGCCCGTGGCGGAAACTTTCAGGACCGGGAAGAACGAGGCAGGGGCTGACGTGCACGAGGACGGGAACGGTGACGGTCGCGGAGTCGAATCCGCGGTGTCCGGCAGTGGTGTGAACCAACCGGAGTTCCTGGCGCTGGAGCGGGAGTTGACGGTCCTGCTCCGGCGGGCCCGGGCCAACCAGGGCGAGATGGCCCGCGAGGTCCACCCCGACCTGGAATCGTCCGCCTACGGCCTTCTCGTGCGGCTCGGCGAGTGCGGCGGACAGCGGGCCACCGAACTCGCCGCCTACATCGGCGTCGGCAAGGCCACGATGTCCCGGCAGCTGCGTGCCCTGGAGGAACTCGGCCTCGTCGCCCGGGAACCCGACCCCGCCGACGGCCGCGCCTGGCTGATCACCCTGACCCCGGAGGGCCAGACGCGCGTCGGCCGGGTCCGGGAGGCCCGCCGCGCCCGCTACGCCCGCCGGCTCGCCGACTGGGACCCGCGCGAGGTGACGGAACTGGCCCGGCTGCTGCACCAGCTGAACCGGGGGACGGAGAAGTAGCCCCGGCCCCCGTCCGTCCCGCGGCCCCTCACAGCTCCGCGTAGACCACCGTCGCGTCGTCGTGCGTCTTGCCGCGGCCCAGGAACGCCCGGGCGCCCGCCGCGTCCGCGCGCTCCAGCTCCCGTACGCGGTCCACGAGCGCCCGCGCGCCCTCCTTGCGCACCAGCGCGAGGCAGTCCGCCCAGTCGCCCTCCCCGAACTTCTCCACCCATCGCGCGGCCCCGTCCGTCAGCGCCGCCACCGTGCGCACCCCGGCGCGCGGCAGCACCCCCGTCACCGCCCGCGCCGCCACCGCCGGGTCGGCCGCCGCCGTGAAGAAGCCCCCCTCCCTGTTGCGGAGATGGGTGTCGACCAGCGCGTCCGTGGCGAGGGCCGAGCGGGGCAGCCGGGCCAGCCGGCCGTCCAGGACGGCCATGACCGCGCCGTCGGGGTGCTCCACCAGCAGGGCCGAGTCGGACAGGACCAGGTACTCGACCGAGGCGGGGGACCACCGCGCCAGCGCGACGGTTGCCTGTGGGGTGCGCGGGTGAGAAAGGTCACAGGTTTCCGCGTGTGCCTCCGAGGTACGAGCGATGGCGCGGGACAGGGCTTCGGTGAGAGGAACATCCGGGAGTGAAACGGTCAGTTCGGTCAGTGCCCCGCCGAGGCGCGCGGTGAACCAGGGCACGGAATGCAGACAGCCCGTCCCGCTCCGGGGCGGCGTCACGCCGTCCAGCAGGACGAGCGCGCCACCCTGTCCGGAGGCCGGTAGTCCGACGCTCGCGAAGTCCTCGTTGGGGTGGTCTTCGAGTCCGGGTTCCGAGACGAGTTCCGTACGCATCCAGCCAGTCTGCACGACCCCTTCACAGGGTCCGCGAAAGGCCGACAACTTCCCCTGGATCGGCATGGTGACGCAGGTCAGGCGCCGGATTTGGGGTGGAATTCGGCACTCCGGCGAAGCGTGGCGGCACATAGTGCCACCGCCCGTCGCGGACGTCCAACCGGCACGCCGCGCGGGCGCGTCGGACCGGCCGCGGGAACTTGCCCACCAACTCCCGTCCGGGGTTCACTCCTTCGGGTGGCGGGTCAGATGATGCACGCCCACCGCCCACCGGCACTGGGAGGGTCGGGAACCGGTGGGGGCCTGCCCTGCTCACACGGTCTCCCCGTCCGATCCGCGGTCGGCACCTGGGGAGCAGCCCAGAGCTTGGCGGAGGGTGCATGCGCCGACCGGCCAGTTGACGGAGCGCCACCCGGGCCCACGGGTACACGAGTCAGGAATGCGAGCACCGGTGCAGAAGACGCGGCCTCGTCGCACAGGCAAGCAGACGGCCCCCGCGGGGAGCGCGGAGCGCACCCCCGGCACCTCCACACCGGCACCGCCACAGGCACCCGTCGGCAAGGGCCGTCCGACCCACGTACGCAATCGCCTCATCGTCGCCGTGGCGGTCGTGGCCGCGGCGATCGCCGGGGCCGGGGCGCCCTCGGTCGTGGCCGCCTCCGGGCAACTGCACGACTCGCAGGAACTGGTGACGCTCGCCGAGCAGACCCAGGGCGCGCTGACCCTCGCCCACTCGCTCGCCGACGAGCGTGACGAGGTCACCCCCTACATCGCCGCCGGCCGCCCCAAGTCCAAGGCGCCCTCCGAGCAGCGCAGTGCCCGTGTCGACCGGCAGGTCGAGGAGCTGCGTGCCGACACCGACACGCCCGCCTCCCTGCGGGAGGACCTCGACGCCGTGGCGGCGCTGCGGCGGGCCGCGCTCACCGGCAAGAGCACGGCGCTCCAGGCGCACGACGCGTACTCCGAGGCCATCACCGAACTCCACGCCCTGGCCGAGGAACTGGCGGAGAAGATGCCGCCGCGCGCGGGCGCCGGCGCGTACGCCCTCGCCGAGCTGGACACCGCCGTCCAGCAGGCCGCCGCCACCCGCGGCCTGCTCCTGGCGGCGCTCGGCGTGCCGAGCAGCACCCAGACCGTCATCGACCCGGTCACCGGCCTGCCCACGGAGACCACCACCTCCTCGGACGCCGACGCCGAGCAGCGCGACGCGCTCGCCGCCGCCGCCCAGCAGGCCCGCGTCCGCTCCGACGCCGCCCTCGCCGACTTCCGCGAGGGCGCGCCCAAGGAGGCGCGGGACAGCTTCGACGCCACGGTCGCCGGGGTCGAGGTGAACTCCGCCGAGAAGTACCTCGCCGGCCTCACCGACGAGCCGACGCTCTCCGACGACGACCTCGGCACCAGCACCAAGCGCCTGGACGCGGCGCTCTCCGCCCGCGTGGACGCCATGCGCGGCGCCGAGTCCGCCCTCTACGAGAAGCGCGTCACGGCCCTGGAGCAGCTGCGCGACGACGACGTCACCGCGCTGGAGATCCGCGTCGCCGTCCTCGGCGCGCTGATCCTGCTCGCCGTCGGCGTCGCCACCGCGATGGCCCGTACGCTGACCCGCCCGCTGTCGGTGCTGCGCCGCGGCTCGGCCCGGCTGGCCGGTGCCGAGGACCCGGCGGCCGAGAGCCCTGTGGCCTTCACCGGCCGCAACGACGAGTTCGCCCAGGTCGTCCGCTCCGTCAACGCCCTGCACGCGCACGCCGCGACCCTCGCCGAGCGCGTCAACACGCTGGAGTCCGACCGCAAGCACCTCGTCGGCCAGCGCCAGAAGATGGCCGACGCCCGCGAGGAACTGCGCGCCGAACTCGCCGAGTCCGCCGCCCAGCTGGAGGTCGTGCGCAAGAGCATCGGCTCCACGTTCGTGAACCTCGCCCTGCGCACCCTCGGCCTGGTCGAGCGGCAACTCGCCGTCATCGAGAGCCTGGAGGAGCGCGAGCAGGACCCGGACCGCCTGGCCACCCTGTTCAAGCTCGACCACTTCGCCACCGTCATGCGCCGGCACAGCGAGAACCTCCTCGTCCTCGCCGGCACCGAGCACGTCCAGCACAGCGCCTCGCCGGTGCCGCTGGTCGACGTGGTCCGGGCCGCGGTCAGCGAGATCGAGCGGTACGAGCGGGTCCGCATCGCCGCGCTGCCGCCGCACGCGCACGTGGCCGGCTTCGCCGCCGACGACCTCTCCCACCTGCTGGCCGAGCTGATGGAGAACGCCACCTCCTTCTCGCCACCGGACCTGCCCGTCGAGGTCTCCGGCTGGCTGCTGGAGAACGGCGAGGTGATGCTCTCCGTCCAGGACGAGGGCATCGGCATGGCCACCGAACGCCTCCAGCGGCTCAACGCCCGCCTCACCGACTTCGACCCGGAGGCGCCCTACGACCAGGAGGGCGAGGACGGTCTCGGGCTGGGCCTGTACGTCGTGGCCCGGCTCGCCCACCGGCACGGGGCGCGGGTACGGCTGCGGGAGCAGACGCAGGGCGGCGTCGCGGCCGTCGTGGTGCTCCCCGGCACGCTGCTCGCGGCGGCCCCGCCGGCCGCCCTCGCCCCGACCGTGCCGGTGTCCGAGGCCACCGGGTCCTTCACCCTCCCGGGCGCCGACGCGGAGGCCAACTCCAACGTCCTGCACGGGCGGACGGAGAAGGGCGCGGAGAAGGGCGTGGACCCGCTGGTGGCGTCGGCCGAAGAGGCCGTACGGCGTGCGGAGTCCGCCCCCGAGGCGGCGGCGCACCCGGAGCCGGCCCCGGCCCCGGACCCGTCCCCGGACCTGGAGCCCTCGCCGGACACCGCCGATCGGGCCACCGACGCGGACCCGGACCCGAGCCCGGACCCGGAGCCGGAGTCCGCCCAGGAGACCGAGGCCCCGCGGGCCGGGAACAACCCCGGCCGCGACCTCCCCGACGACGCCACGATGGCCCTCCTGCTGCCGGTCCAGGCGGCCCAGGACGAGGCCGAGGATCGGGCCGAGGAGCAGGCCGGGGATCAGGACCAGGCCCGGGCCGGGGGGCCCGGGGAGTCCACCCCGGAGCCCGCCGCGCCGGAGATCCCCCGGCCCCGTTCCGCCGACCCCTACGCCATCGGCCCCGACACCCACGACCGCACGCCGGACGAGGGCACCCCGGAGCACGAGAACGCCGGGAGCGGCGGGGCCGCCGAGGGCGCGGCGCCGGCCGAGGCCGTCACCGACAAGGGTCTGCCCAAGCGGACCCCGAAGCTCACCACACCCGCGGCGGCCCCACGGCCGCGCACCGCGGGTTCCGTCGACGCGGACGCGCTCCGCCGCCGCCTGGGAGGATTCCGCCGGGGGGCAGAGGCCGGCCGCCGGGACGTGGAGGCGGAGATCGCCGAACGGACCGGGCCGGACCAGGCGCCGGCCGCCGCGGCGGGGACAACCGAAGAAGCCACGGGGGGCACTGTCGAGGAGGCAAGCAGTTGACCGCGCCCAGTACCTTCGGACTCAGCAGTGAAGCACGCAATCTGCACTGGCTGCTGACCAACCTGGTCGAGGAGGTGCCCGGCATCCTCTCGGTCGCGGTGGTCTCCTCCGACGGCCTGCTGCTCCTCTCCTCCGATCAGGACAGGAACGACGCGGCCCGCGAGGCCCAGGCCGTGCGCCGTGCCGGCCCGCGCGGCTCCGCCGCCGACCTCGCCACCGTCGTCTCCGGCGTCGGCAGCCTCACCGTCGGCGCCGCCCGGCTCATGGACTTCGGCAACGTGAAGCACACGATGGTCGCCATGGACGAGGGCAGCCTGTTCGTGATGTCGATCAGCGACGGCTCGCTGCTCGGCGTGCACGGCTCCGCGGACGCCGACATGAGCGTCGTCGCGTACCACATGGCGCTCTTCGTCGGCCGGGCCGGCCACGTCCTGACCCCCGAACTCCGCAGCGAGCTGCGGCAGTCCCTGGAGTCCGAGTCGACCCCCACGGGGAGTACGCGATGAGCAGCAGCCCCAGGAACACCCCGAAGAACCTCCCCGTGCGCGGCGCCGACCGCAAGCCGGCCCGCGTGCGCCCCTACTCGCTCACCGGCGGCCGCACCCGCTTCGGCCACGTCCTGCTCGTCGAGACGTTCGTCGGCGCCACCGCGGGCACCGCCGCGCTCGAAGCCGCCGAGGAGCGCAAGGAACTGACGAACGGGTCGCTCACCTCCCGCGTGATGCCGGAGATGCGGGCCATCGTCGAACTGTGCCGCCGTATGCGTACGGTGGCCGAGATCGCCGCGCTGCTGAAGATGCCGCTCGGCGTGGTCCGCGTGCTCCTCAGCGACCTCGCGGACCAGGGAAAGATCCGTGTGTACGGCACCGGGACCGGCCACGGCACGGGCCGCCCGGACCGCGCACTGCTCGAAAGGGTGCTCAGTGGACTCCGTCGTCTCTGACGCCGCCGCCTACGGCGTCTCCCCGCTCGTCGACCCCGACGAGCCCATGCGGCCCTGGCAGACGGACCGCACCCGCGCGCCCATCGCCACGAAGATCGTCGTCGCGGGCGGCTTCGGTGTCGGCAAGACCACGCTGGTCACCGCCGTCTCGGAGATCACGCCCCTGCAGACCGAGGCGCTGATGACCGAGGCGAGCGAGGAGACCGACGACCTCACCGCCACCCCGGGCAAGCTCACCACCACCGTGGCCATGGACTTCGGCCGCATCACGCTCGACGACGACCTGGTGCTCTACCTGTTCGGCACGCCGGGCCAGCAGCGGTTCTGGTTCATGTGGGACGACCTGGTGCGCGGCGCGATCGGCGCCGTCGTGCTGGCCGACACCCGGCGCCTGAAGGACTGCTTCCCGGCCCTGGACTACTTCGAGAGCTGCGGACTGCCCTACGTCGTCGCGGTGAACCACTTCGACGGCAGCGAGCGGTTCGAGGCGGAGGACGTGCGGGAGGCGTTGACGATCCCCGCGCACATACCTGTCATGATCATGGATGCGCGCCGCCGGATCTCGGCCATCGAGACCCTCTTGTCCCTCGTGGGCCACGCGCTGGACGAAACACCCGAGTAGGAGACGGAACACCGCATGCGGAAGATACTCGTCGTCGGAGCCGGCCAGTCCGGTCTCCAGCTCGCCCTCGGCCTCCAGTCGCACGGCTACGAGGTCACCCTGATGTCCAACCGGACCGCGGACGAGATCCGCACCGGACGGGTCATGTCGACGCAGTGCATGTTCCACACGGCACTCCAGCACGAGCGCGATCTCCAGCTGAACTTCTGGGAGTCCCAGGCCCCGAAGATCGAGGGACTCGGCGTCTCGGTGGCCGCCCCCGGCTCCTTCGATCCGGGCCCCTCGCAGCGCGCGATCGACTGGCTGGGCCGCCTCGACGGCTTCGCGCAGTCGGTCGACCAGCGGGTGAAGATGGCCGGCTGGATGGAGACCTTCGCCCAGCGCGGCGGCCAGCTCGTCATCCACGGCGCGGCCGTCGGCGACCTGGACTACTTCTCCCGCGCCTACGACCTCGTCCTCGTCTCGGCGGGCAAGGGCGAGCTGGTCCAGATGTTCGGCCGCGACGCCTCCCGCTCCCCGTACAGCGAGCCGCAGCGCGCCCTCGCCGTCGCCTACGTCCACGGGATGGGCCCGCGCCCGGAGCACCCGGAGACGGAGGCCGTCCGCTGCAACCTGGTCCCGGGCGTCGGCGAGATGTTCATCATGCCGACCCTCACCACCTCGGGCCGCGCCGACATCCTGTTCTGGGAGGGCATACCCGGCGGCCCGCTGGACGTCTTCAAGGACGTCAAGGACCCCTCGGAGCACCTCTCCCTGACCCTGGAACTCATGGAGAAGTTCCTCCCCTGGGAGTACGCGCGGGCCACCAAGGTCGAACTGACCGACGCCGGCGGCACCCTCGCCGGCCGCTACGCCCCCACCGTCCGCAACCCGGTCGGCCGGCTGCCCGGCGGCGGCGCGGTCCTCGGCGTGGCCGACGTGGTCGTCGCCAACGACCCGATCACCGGCCAGGGCTCCAACTCCGCCTCCAAGTGCGCCGCCTCCTACCTCGCCTCGATCCTGGAGCACGGCGACAAGGAGTTCGACGAGACCTGGATGCAGCAGACCTTCGAGCGCTACTGGCAGACGGCCCAGCACGTCACCAAGTGGACGAACGCCATGCTCGCCCCGCCGCCGGAGCACATCCTCAACCTGATCGGCGCGGCCGGACAGCTCCAGCCCGTCGCCGACCGCTTCGCCAACGGCTTCAACGACCCGGCCGACTTCGAGAACTTCTTCTACGACCCGGCGAAGACCGAGGGCTACCTGATGGAGGTCTCGGGCGCGGCCGGCGCGTAGGCGTCCGCGTACCCGGCGTCGGACCCGTCCGCCGCCCCCTCGGGGAGCTTCGGTGGCGTGTACCGCCGCAGGGGCTCCCCGCCGGGGTCGGGCCGTACGGCGCCCAGGACCGGGTTGGCCGCGATCGGCGACACCTTGACCTCGGCGCCGGGGCGCGGTGCCTGCACGACCATGCCGTCGCCGAGGTACAGCGCCACGTGGGTGGCCTCGGGGAAGTAGACCACCAGGTCACCGGGGCGCAGCTCGTCCAGCGGCACGCGTTCCAGCCGCGCCCACTGCTCCTGGCTGGTCCGGGGGATCGGCGTCCCGGCCCGGTCCCAGGCGACCGAGGTCAGCCCGGAGCAGTCGTACGTCGCCGGTCCCTCCGCGCCCCACTCGTACGGCTTGCCGAGCTGCTCCACCGCGAAGCGCACCGCCCGGTCGCCCTCGGCGGAGGGCTTGTCGTCGTCGCCGAGCGCGCCGGACGCGAGGAACCGTTCCTGCTCCTCGGCGATCCCGGTCCGCTCCAGCTCCGCCAGCGCGGCCAGTTCCCCGGGGGTGAGCGAGGCGAGCAGTTCCTCGACGGCGCCCAGCCGCTCGCGCACGTCGTCCCGCTGCCGCTCCTGGCGTTCGGCGAGGGCCGCCTGCTCGGCCAGGGCCTCGCGCGCCCGCGCGGCCAGCTCACCGGCCTTCTTCTCGTCGCCGGCCAGGCGGCCCACCGTCTCGGCCCGCTCCCGGGCCAGCCGCCCGATCACGTGGCCCTGGTCGAGGGCGTGCTGCGGGTCGCGGGCCAGCAGCAGCCGCAGGTAGGGGGAGAGGCCGCTGGTGTTCTGGTACTGCTGCCGGGCCAGCCGTCCGGCCGCGCCGCGGCTGTCGCGCAGGGACAGCCGGGTCCGGGTCAGCTCGGTGTCCAGCCGCCGCACCTCGGCGCGCTGCCTCCTGAGGCGCTCCTCGGTGCCGTTGTAGGTCTCGGTGGCCTTCTCCGCCTCCCGGTACAGCCGCTGAAGGTCCGTCAGCAGCGAGGCCACGGAGCGGTCCTCGCCGGCGCCGGGCCCGGGTGCGGCCGCCGCGGGCCCGGGCGCGAGGACGATCCCGGCCGCCACCGCCGCCGTACACACCAGACGCAGAAGCCTTCCTGACATGCCATCACCTCCCGTGCGGAGCGGTGGGTCCGCTCCGCACGGTGAGCATGTGGCGCCTTGCGCGAGGCCGCGCGCCGAGTGTGCGCGGTTCGGCGCAACGGGGTCACCCGTGGGCGTCGTCCGGCTTGCCACCCGGCGTGGCGTCTGGATCGGCGGCGGGCCGGGCCCCCGGCCTGGACCAGGGCCACTTCCGCCCGGAGCCCGTGCGCCCTTCGGGGTCGTGGACGTACTTCCAGCGGGCGAACCCGAGCCCGCCCCGGGCGTCGCGGGGCACCCGCCGGTACACGAGCACGGTGGACGGGCCGCCGTCCGGGTCCGGCACGGGGATGCGGTACGTCTTCGGCGGGTGCCCGGTCATCCCGACCAGCACCGGCAGCACCCGCCCGTCCATCGGGCCGCCCTCGAAGGGGGTGTCTTCGCTCTTCACGGCACCAGTGTCGATGACGGGGCCGCCGGTGTCGGTGATCGGGCCTCCGGTGTCAGAGGTCCGGGCGCCGGTGTCGGAGGCCCGGGCGCCGGTGGCACAGGTCGGGCGCCGGTGTCAGAGGTCCGCCGCCAGCGCCTCGACCAGTGCCTCGGTCTGCGGGTCGCGGCGGGCGGTGACGGTGAGCACGGCGAGGAACTGCTCCACGAGCCAGTCCCGCAGCTCGTCGACGGGCGGCTGCTTGTCCTCGTCCAGCCAGATCAGCGAGGCCGCCTCCACCGCCGTGATCCACATCCGGACGGTCATCCGCAGCCGCGGGCCGGGCTCGGTGACGTCCAGGTGGCTCATGATGTGGTCGGCGGCGGCCCGGCGCACGCCGTCCACGATGGAGGAGGTCCGCGAGGTCTCCGCCACGCTGCCGCCGCGCAGCAGGGCGCTGAAGCCGGTGTCGTGCTCGTCGACGAAGGTGAGGTAGCGGTCCAGCGCCCGGGAGAGCCGGGCCAGCAGCGGGCCCTCGCGGGGCTCGTCGAAGCAGAGCCTCAGCTCGTCGGCGGCGGACCGGAGCGCGGCCTCGTACAACTGCTGCTTGCCGCCGGGGAAGTACCGGTACACCAGTGGCCGCGAGACCCCGGCCTGCTCCGCCACCTCGTCCAGGGAGACCTCCTCCGGCGGCCGGTGGGCGAAGAGGGCGAGCGCCGCGTCGAGCAGCTGGACGCGGCGCTCCTCGACGCTGAGGCGGCGGTAGGCGGGGGTGGGGGCCTGCGGGGTCATGAACCGCAGCGTAACCCGCGCGTCCCCGCGCCCACCCGCGTCGGCGGGCCCGACCGGTCCGACTACGCCAGGAGTCCCGACGACCTCCACAGCGTGCGGCCCACACCGCGCAGGACGCCGATGTCGTCCAGGAAGTCCGTCAGGCGCTTCGCGCCGGTCTGCATGATCTCCCTGCGGTGGCCGCTGGCCTTGACCTGGGCCAGGGCCTCGCGCTTGTGCAGGCCGACGTTGGTGTAGACCTCGGGGTTGACGAAGGCGACGGAGAAGACGCGGGCGAACTCGCCGGAGGTGATCCGGGTGAACTCCCGCGACCACTTCGGGGCCGTCACCATCTGCCGGCGCAGCTCCTCACGGGCGTAGCGCACGTGCCGGGCCTCCTCGACGACGTGGATGCGCGTGACGCCCCGGACCAGCGGCTGGACCCGCTCGTCGGGGAAGGTCAGCCGCTGCATCCAGTCCAGGACCTCTTCGCCGAGGAGCGTGGCGGTGAAGGAGCCGGGCGTGGTGGAGATCGTCTTGAACAGGCGCCCCAGGTGCAGGTGGAGCGGGCTCACCGGGTACCACGGCGTCTCACCGCGCGATATCAGCCGGGCGAACATCTTCGAGTGCCGGCACTCGTCCTCGATCTCGGTCAGCGCGTAGCGCACGTGGGCGCTCGTCGCCGCCTTGTCGTAGATGTGCCGGACCAGGAGCTGCATCAGGATCAGCTCGAACCAGATGCCGAGGGAGGCGAGCGCGGCGGCCTCGTGCTGGGAGAGCAGGATGCGCTGCTCCTCGCTCATCCGCTTCCATATCGGGGTGTCGTAGAGCGACACCAGCTCCGGCGGCCAGAACCACTTGCCGTCCTCGAACGGCGCGTCCCAGTCCAGCTCCTTGTCCGGGTCGAAGGAGTGCTTGGCGGAGGAGTCGAGCAGCCGTTCGGCCACCTGTTCCCGGTCCTTGAGCAGGCCGAGCGCGTCGCGCAGGCCCTCGAGCGCGTCGGCTTCCGTCAGGGTCGTCATGGCTGTCCCACCTCGTCGAACGGGTTCTGTTACCGGCGGTGACTCATCCGTCTTATGAGACTGCCTGTCAGTAAGCCCGTCAATCCCCTGTGCGCGAGTTGTTGACCGCGAGTAAAGAAGTGAGAGGCGGCCGGGGCGCCGGCAGACCCGGCTCACGGCTTGAGGACCGCCTCCATCACCGCCCGCGCGATCGGTGCCGCCAGGCCGCCCCCGCTGACGCGTCCGCCGTCCGCCGCCGAGCCCTCGACCACCACGGCGACCGCGACCTTCGGCTCCAGGTCCCGGTCCCCCTGCGCCCAGGACACGAACCAGGCGTACGGCGTCCCCGAGTTGCCGACGCCGTGCTGGGCGGTGCCGGTCTTGCCGCCGACGGTGGCGCCGCGGATCGCCGCGTTCGCGCCGGTGCCCTTCTCCACCACGCCGGTCATCAGCTCCTTCAGCCGCGCCGCCGTCGAGGGGCGCATCGCCTCCCGGGAGGGCCGCGAGCCGGCCGTCGCCACCAGGCTGCCGCCCGCCCGCTGCGTCCGCTCCACCAGGTACGGCGTGCGCACCTGGCCGCCGCTCGCGACCGCCGCCGCCACCATCGCCATCTGGAGCGGGGTGGCCCGCGTGTTGTACTGCCCGATGGACGACAGGCCGAGCTGCGCCCGGTCCACCGAGGTGTCGAAGGTGCTCGGCGAGGCGGCGAACGGGATGCGCAGTCCGTCGTCGTTGAAGCCGAAGGACTCCGCCGTGGCGGCCATGTCCGTCACCCCGACGTCCACGCCCAGCTTGGCGAACACCGTGTTGCAGGACCGCTCGAACGCCTGGCGCAGCGAGGCGTTCCGGCAGCCGTCGGCCTCGTTCGTCAGGCGGGTCCGGGTGCCGGGGAGGGTGTACGGGTCGGGGGAGCGGGTCGGCGCGTCCAGGTCGCGGATGACGCCCGCGTCCAGCGCCGCCGCCGCGGTGACCACCTTGAACGTCGAACCCGGCGGATAGGTCCGGCGCACGGCCCGGTTGAGCATCGGCTTGTCCGGGTCGCCGTTGAGCCGGTCCCAGGTCCGGGTGGCGGCCGCGCTGTTCCCGGACAGCAGCTGGGGGTCGTACGAGGGGGTGGACACCAGCGCCAGGACGCGGCCCGTGGCCGGCTCGATCGCGGCCACCGCCCCCTTGTGCCGGCCGAGCCCCGCGAACGCCGCCCGCTGCGCGGCTCCGTCGATCGTCGTGACCACGTCACCGCCGGGGCTGTGGGCGCCCGTGACGTCGTTCCACAGCGGCAGCGGCGCGAGCATCGGGTCGGCGCCGGACAGCAGGCCGTCCTCGGCGTGCTCCAGCAGCGTCGTCCCGTACGCCTGCGAGGCGAAGCCGGTGATCGGCGCGTACAACGGCCCGTTCTGGTAGGTCCGTTCGAAGCGCAGGTGCTCGCCGGTGTCCCGGGAGCCGGTGACCGGCTCGCCGCCGACCAGGATGTCGCCGCGCGGCTGCTGGTAGCGGGCGATGTCCGGGCGCCGGTTGGCCGGGTTGCCGTCGTACTGCGGGGCCTGGACGATCTGCACCCGGGCCGCGTTCACCAGCAGTGCGGCCAGCAGCAGGGCGCAGAACGCGGCGGCGTGCCGGATGTGCCGGGTCACCGGACCCGCCCCGCCCGCACCGCGCCACCCGCCCGCACCGCGCCTCCCGCCCGCACCGCGCCTCCCGTCCTCACGGCGCCTCCCGCCCGTCTGCCCGCCCCGCCTGCCCGGCCTGGCTGCGGGCCGCGTGGCTGACCCGGATCAGCAGCGCCACGATCGCCCAGTTGGTGACGACCGAGGAGCCGCCCTGGGCCAGGAACGGCATCGCCATGCCGGTCAGCGGGATCAGCCCGGTCACGCCGCCCGCGATGACGAACACCTGGAGCGCCACGATCGAGGAGAGGCCGACCGCGAGCAGCCGGCCGAACGGGTCGCGCGCGGCGAGGCCCGCCCGGTAGCCGCGCTCCACCAGCAGCGCGTACAGCAGGAAGATCGCGGTCAGGCCGAGGAAGCCCAGCTCCTCCCCGGCGGTCGCCAGGATGAAGTCGGACTTGACGGCGAACCCGATCAGGACGGAGTGCCCGAGGCCCAGGCCCGTGCCGGTCACCCCGCCCGCCGCGAAGGCGAACAGCGACTGGGCCAGCTGGTTGGGCCCCTGACCCGCCTCGATCGACGCGAACGGGTGCAGCCAGTCCTCGACCCTGCTGTGCACGTGCGGCTCCAGCCACCCCACCGCCACCGCGCCCAGCGAGGCCAGCAGCAGGCCGACGGCGATCCAGCCGGTGCGGCCGGTGGCGACGTAGAGGAGGACCACGAAGAGACCGAAGAAGAGGAGCGAGGTGCCGAGGTCGCGTTCCAGGACCAGGACGCCGACGCTGACCAGCCACACCGCCACGATCGGGCCGAGCACGCGGCCGGTGGGCAGCTGGAGCCGCCACACCCTGCGGCCCGCGTACGCCAGCGCGCTGCGGTTGGCGGCCAGGTAGGCGGCGAAGAAGACGGCCAGGAGCACCTTCGCGAACTCGCCGGGCTGGATGGAGAAGCCCTCGATCCGGATCCAGATGCGGGCGCCGTTCACCGCCGGGAAGAAGATCGGCACCGTGAGCAGCGCGAGCGCGGCGGCGACGCAGACGTAGGCGTAGCGCTGGAGCACGCGGTGGTCGCGCAGCAGCAGGACGACCACGATGAACAACGCCACGCCCAGCGTCGACCACACCAGCTGGGTGGGGGCGGCCCGGTCGCCCGGCGTCTCCAGGTCGAGCCGGTAGATCAGCACCAGACCGAGGCCGTTGAGCAGCACGCCGATGGGCAGCAGCAGCGGGTCGGCGTACGGGGCGCGCAGCCGTACCGCCAGGTGGGCGAGGAGCGCGAGGACGCCGAGCCCGGCGCCGTAACCGGCGGCGCCGGGCGGGAGGGTGCCGTGCTGGGCGAGGCCGACGTCGCAGTAGCCGAACACCGACAGCAGCACGGCCATCAGGATCAGCGCGAGTTCGATGCCGCGGCGCCGGGGGAGACGCGCGACGGGAGCGGGGGTGTCCGCCTGCGCCACGGTGATTCCGGTTCCGGTTCCGGCCTTGGTCATGTCCGGAACTTACCTAAATGGTGGGGTGTGGGGGTTGTCGGCATCAGCACCAGCGCGGCGCGGGACCGATGTTGTCGATGTGGCGAGCCGCGCCCCACGCCCACGTGCCGTCCGTGAGGAGGTACCAGAGGGGGTTGCCGTGCACCTTGTCGCCGGGGGTCTTGCAGTGGATGCGGACGGTCTCGCCCCGGTGGGCGTAGCGGATGACCTGCCCGCCCCGGGTCGGCGAGGTGCGCAGGGCGAGCCGGTCGGCGGTGACGACGCCCCGGTACCGGCCCTGCTCCCGGCGGCCGTCGTTCCCCCCGCCCTGGCCGCCGTCGCCGCCGCCGTCTCCCCCGGTGGGGCCGGCGGCGGCGCTGCCGGAACCGGGGCCCTCGCCGCCCCACTCGTCGTTCGCGACGGCGGGTGTGACGGCGACGGCGGTGGCGAGCGCCCCGGCGGCGACGGCCGTGGCGAGGCCGCGGACGAGTGGTGAGCGCGAGGACAGTGCGGTCAGCGGGGACATGGGAGTACCTCCCGGGAGCAGACGGGTCTTCAGGTGACTAACCGCCACATTAGGAGCGGCCGGTACGGACCGCCCGCCGCACTGAGCCATCGGGGAAACGGCCGGTCCCCCGGGCGAAACGGCCGGCCCCCCGGGCGCGTCAGGCCTGCTGAGGCAGCGTCAGGGTCGCGAGCGCCCCGCCGTCCGGGGGGTTGGTGAACTCCAGGCGCGCGCCGAGCACCTCCGCCTGTCCCACCGCGATCGTCAGCCCGAGACCGTGCCCCTTCGTACCGCCCTCGGTGCGGAACCGCTGCGGACCGTGGACGAGGAGGTACTCCGGGAAGCCGTCCCCGTGGTCCCGGACGGTGATCACCGGCCCGTCGACGGCGAGCACCACCGGCAGCCGCCCGTGCCGGTGCGCGTTCACGACCAGGTTGCCCAGCACCCGCTCCAGCCGCCGCCGGTCGGTCTCCACCCGCGCGTCCCGGACGACGTCCACGCGCGTGTCGCTGCCCCAGGCCCGGACCACCCGCCGGGCCAGGTCGCCCAGCGCCTCCGGCTCCGTCTCCAGCCGCTCCCGGCCGCTGTCCAGCCGGGAGATCTCCAGCAGGTCCTCGGTGAGCGTGCGCAGCGCGGCCACCCGGTCCCGCACCAGTTCGGTCGGGCGGCCCGGCGGCAGCAGCTCGGCCGCCGCGTGCAGGCCGGTGAGCGGCGTGCGCAGCTCGTGCGCCACGTCCGCGGTGAACCGCTGCTCGGCGAGCAGCTTGCCCTGCAACGACGACGCCATGGAGTCCAGCGCGGCGGCGACCGAGGCCACCTCGTCCTGCGGGCGGGTCGGGTCCTGGGCGCGGGGGTCGCCGACCCGCGCGTCGAGGTCGCCCCCGCTGATCCGCCGCGCCACCCGGGCCGTGGCGTGCAGCCGCCGGGTCACCCGCGTCACGGCGAACGCCCCCACCAGCAGCGTCGCCCCGATCGCCAGGGCCGACGACCACACGATCGCGCCGTCGAGCCCGTCGATGGTGCGCTCGCCCTGCGAGTGGTCGACCCGTACCGCGAGCGCCCGGCCGCCGGCGGCGGGACCCGCCGCCCACATCGTGGGCCGCCCGTCGTACTCCGCGACCATCGTGCCGCGCCGGCCGGAGACGGCCAGCTCCCGCAGCCGCTCGGGCAGCCCCGGCGGATCCACGCCCGCGCTCCGCCGCAGCGGGTCCCCCGCCTCGTACGCCTCCGACGCCTCCTCCAGCCGGGCGAGGGCCGCGTCGCGGGCCTGGCCCACGGTCTGGTTGGTCACCGAGACGTGCACCAGGACGCCGAGCAGCGCGGCGAGCGCGCAGCACATCACGGTGATGAAGACGGCGGCCTTCACCGCGAGCGGCCCGGTCCACCGGGGGAGGGCGAGCCTCACCGGGCGCTCCCCGACGAGGACGCGGAGGGCGCGGGGGAGGGGGACGTGGAGGGGGTGGGCGACGCGGGCCCGGTGTGCTCCTCGCCGTCGTCCGTGCGCAGCATCTCGTCGCTCGTCAGCAGCATGGCCCGCTGGTCGGGGTCCCACGTCCACTGGAGCCGGTACTCGTACCCCGCCACCTCCGAGGGCGAGCGGACGATCACCGTCCGCCCGGCCAGCTCGACGGCGCTCACCGCGTCGTCGTACGACATGATCCGCACCAGCCGGTCCTTCTCCACGGTGTAGACGCGCACGGCGGTCAGCTTCTCGGGCAGCAGCCGGAAACCCAGGGTCATCTCGGGGCGCCCGTCGCCGGTCAGGTCGCGGTAGTACGGACGGAGCACCGGGCACCCGTCCGCACCGGCGCCGCCCGCCCCGCAGTCCGCCATCCGCACGGCCGTCTCGCGGTACGGCGCCTTCCCGCCCTCGTAGTCGTCCGGGTGCGCGGTGATCTCCGCCCGTACGGCGGCCACCGGGTCCGCCGCGCGGATGTCGCCGCCGGGCACGGCCACGCCCTCGACGACCTCGTTGTCCACCTCGCCGATGTCGTACGCGGGGCTCGACGCCGGCGTCAGGTCGGGCCAGAGCCGGGCCGGGCTCTGCGCCGCGCGCGTCGGGCCGGCGCCGCGCAGTCCGCCCGAGTCGCCGCACGCGGCCAGGGCCCCGGCCGCCCCGGTCACCAGGAGCAGCGCGAGGACGGCGGGGACGCGGGCGGGATGCCCGCGGCGGCTCGGGAGCACTGCACTCCTGGGGGTTCGGTCGACAGGCGGCCGGCACCGGCGACCGGCACCGGCGACCGGCACCGGCGACCGGCATCGCTGATCCGTCGCATCGCGTTCGTACGGGAGTCCATTTTGCGCGCGGGGCGGTGCGCCGGGCTACTCGGGCAGGTCCTCCGGCCACCGCGCGGTGCCCCGGGCCGGCCGGCGGGCGGAGGTGTCCGCCTTCTTGCCCCCCGGTGCCCCGCCTGTTCCCATGGTCCTGGGGTGATGGTGCATGAACGGACTGCGCGTCATACCGACCCGGCACCACGGCCGGGAGCGGCTGTACGTCTGCCTCCCGGACGGCGGGAACGTCGCCTGGTACGACCGTGAGGCCGCCCGCGTCAACGTACTGAGGGACGAGCACGAGGACGACGTCCTCGACGCCCTGGGCCCCTTCCTCACCGGCCCGGTCACGGTCGGCCCGCCCCCGGTCCCGACGCCCGCCGAACTGGCCCGCCTCTCCCTGCACCCCGACGACGACCTCGCCCCCAACCGGCCCGGCGAGGCGCTCCTGGTCGACCTGGACCGCGACCCGCCCCCACCGCACCGGCTGCGCCCCGACCCGCGACGCCGGGCGCTGGCGGCCGAGCAGGCGGCGGGGGAGGCCCTCGACCGCCTCGAGGGCGCCGGCTGGCACACCCTGCACTCCGTCCCGCTGCCCGGCGGCGACCGCGTCCACCACCTGGTGATCGGCCCCGGCGGGCTCTTCGCCGTCCACGCGCTGCCCGCCCGCGGACAGCGCGTGCGCATCACCGACCCGCTCGTCGCCCTGGGCCGCCGGGAGCCGCTCCCCTGCTGCGCCGGGTCCGCGCCGGCGCCGACCGGGCCTCCCACGCCCTGACGGCCGAGGTGCGTCCCGTCCTCCTCCTCGTCGGCCCGGCACAGGTGACCGTCACGGTCCCGCCCCGCACCGTGCGCGTCCTCACCGACGAGGACCTGCCGGACCTGGCCCGCACGGGCGGGATGCTCAAACCGGCCGACGTGGAGGCCCTGCACGCCATCGCACGCGACCGCGCCACCTGGACGCGCGTCTGAGCCGGGTGCGTACGGGGGTGAGTCCGAGTACGCACCGTGCCGGGCCGCCCGTCAGGGCAGCCCGTGCCGGGCCGCCCGTCAGGGCAGGGCCGCCGCCCGCCGCCGGTCGAGCAGCGGCGCCAGCAGGTCGCCGTGGTCCCGCACCCGCGCCCCGACGTCCTCCGCCCGGAAGACGAACCGCTCGGCCCGCCGGCACCCGGCCACCTCGTCCCAGGTCACCGGAGTGGAGACCGCCGGCACCGAGCGGGCCCGCATCGTGTACGGGGCGGCCGTCGTCTTGCGGGCGGCGTTCTGGCTCCAGTCCACGAACACCTTCCCCGGCCGCAGGCTGCGCGCCATCCGGTGCACCACCAGTTTCGGCAGCGCCCGCTCCGCCTCCTGGGCCAGCGCCTTCGCGTACTCCGACACCCGCTCCGACGACGCGCCCCGCACCCCCGCCAGCAGGTGCAACCCCTTGGCCCCGGACGTCTTCGCGTACGCCTCGATCCCGTCCGCCGCCAGCCGCTCCCGCAGCCACAGCGCGACCTCGCAGCACTGCACGACGGTCGCCGGCGGCCCGGGGTCGAGGTCGAACACCAGCCGGTCGGCCTCGTCGGGGTCGTCGGCGGTCCACTGGTGGGTGTGGAACTCGGTGACCAGGTTCGCCGCCCACATCAGGCTCGCCAGGTCCTGCACCAGCACCATCCGCGCCGGGCCCTCCGACCGGGGCACCTCGGCCGTGGTGACCCACTCGGGCGTACCCGGCGGCACGTTCTTGGTGAAGAACACCTGGCCGTCGGGACCGTCCGGGTAGCGCAGGAAGGAGACGGCGCGGCCCCGCAGGTGCGGCAGCAGCACCCCGGCCGTCGTCGCGTAGTAGTGCAGCACCTCGCCCTTGGTGAGGCCGGTCCCGGGATACAGCACCTTGTCCAGGTTGCTGAGGGCCACCCGTCGCCCCTCCACCTCTGTGATCGGCGCCATACCATGAGAATCTCACGGAACACGGACAAACCGCCCGGCGGTCTTCCGGCGGCCGGCCGAGAGGAAGGGTGCGGCACGTGCGATCCATCTGGAACGGCGCCATCTCCTTCGGCCTCGTCAGCATCCCGGTCAAGCTCATGAACGCGACCGAGAGCCACGCGGTCTCCTTCCGCCAGATCCACACCGAGGACGGCGGCCGGATCCGCTACCGCAAGGTCTGCGAGCTGGAGGACCGCGAGGTAAGCCAGGACGAGATCGGCCGGGCCTACGAGGACGCCGACGGTTCGCTGATCCCGGTCACCGACGAGGAGCTGGCCCGGCTGCCGGTCGCGACCGCGCGGACGATCGAGATCGTGGCCTTCGTGCCCGAGGACCGCATCGACCCGCTCCAGATGGGCTCCGCCTACTACCTCGCGGCGAGCGGCGCCCCCGCCGCCAAGCCGTACACGCTGCTGCGCGAGGCGCTGGGGCGCAGCGACCGGGTCGCCGTGGCCAAGTTCGCGCTGCGGGGCCGGGAGCGCCTCGGCATGCTCCGGGTGGTCGGCGACACCATCACGATGCACGCCCTGCTGTGGCCGGACGAGGTGCGCGCCCCCGAGGGCGTCGCCCAGGACGAGGGCGTCACCGTCCGCGAACAGGAGCTGGACCTCGCGGACGCCCTGATGGACACCCTCGGCGAGATCGACCTGGACGAACTCCACGACGAGTACCGCGAGGCCCTGGAGGAGGTCATCGCCGCCAAGGCCGCCGGCGAGACGCCCCCGCAGGCCCCCGAGGCGGCGCCGTCCGGGAAGGTGCTGGACCTGATGGCCGCGCTGGAGAGCAGCGTGCGGGCGGCACGGCGGCCCAGGGGCGGGGAAGGCGCGGGACCGGCCGAGGAGGCCGAGGTCAGGACCTTGCCGCGGCGCGGGGCGACGACGTCCCGCCGGGCCCCCAAGGAGACCGGCGGCAAGAAGTCGACGTCCACGGCGGCGAAGAAGACGGCGGCGAAGCGGACGGAGCCGAAGAAGTCCACGTCCTCCGCCGCGAGGGCCGGGAAGGCCGCGACCTCCGGGAAGGCCGCGACCTCCGGGAAGGCGACGACCTCCGGAAAGGCGGCGACCGGCGAGAAGGCCGCGAAGAAGTCCGCGTCCCCGGCCGCGAAGAAGGCGACGGGCAAGGGAACGGCCGCGAAGAGCACCACGAAGAAGACGACGTCACGCAAGCACAGCGCCTGAACCCGCGGGGCGGCCGGCCGGCCCGGTCCGCGCGTCCCTCACTCCCTCAGTCGATGTCCCAGGGCGCGAGGGAAGCCCGGGGCACGGTGGACGGGGTGGGCGCGAAGGCCGCCGGGCTCGCGGAACCGGACGCCGTCGGGGCGAGGGAGGCGGCCGTGGGCAGCAGGGGACTCTCCTCCAGGCGCTGCCCGATCGTCTCGGCCGGTCCGCCGCCGGGGGTGCCGGAGCCGGCGGACAACTGCGACCACGCGGTCAGGGCGAGGGCCACCGCGGCGGCGGTGCCGACCACGCGGCCGATCCGGCGCAGCCGTGCCCGCCCGTCCAGGTCCCGCCAGGCCCGGTCGCTCGCCGGGTCCTCCGGGTGCCACAGCTCGCCGACCGGGTCGCGGGAGCGGCCCGACGGCACACGCCCGGCCGGGGGCGTGGCCGTGCCGTCCGGGGGCCCGGGGCGCCAGCCCGGCGTCCGGTCCAGGGCGGCGGGTTCCCTGGGGGCGGAGGCGCGGATGGCGCGCTCGTCGTCCTCCAGGAACTTCCGCCAGACGTACTCCGGCACGGACGGCGGACCGTCCGGCTCGCCCGGTGCGGAAGCGGTCATGATCCCGCTCGTCCTCTCTGTCTCCGTCGCGTACGGCGGCCACGGTGGGGGCGGGACGGGAGCCCGCCGCCGGATCATCGCACGGCGCAGGCGCACCGCCGAGGTCCCCGGACCCGTGAACGCGCGCGGACGCCGGGCGGTTCCCGGACCGGACGGCACCCGCGCACAGACAGAGATGCGCGGACGGCGCCCGCCGTTCCACACGTCTCGCGCGCACGGACCCCGCTCACGGGGCCGCCGGCGAGGGGGTGGGCGCCGGGGAGACCGTGTTCACGTTCAGGTCGGGCCGCGGCTTGAGCACCAGCACCCGCTCTCCCGGCTGCGGCGGGGGCGGGGTGACCTTCTCCCGCGGCAGCTTCGCCGGGCCGGTCTGCTGGAAGGTGACCTGGTCGTACGCGACCAGCCCGGTCTGCTCCAGCACCGTGATGTGGTCCAGCACGGTGTCGTTGGCCAGGTCGGCCAGCTGGCGCACCAGGGTGTTCTTCGTGGTGGCCCGGATCTTGGCGATGGGCGGGAAGATCTGGCCGTGCGTCACCCGCATGATGTTGACCGCCGACGAGTCGAACTCCTTGCCGCTCTTGGACTCCACCGTCGCCACGAACTCCTCCTGCTGCGGGGAGGCCCGGTTGGGCAGCGTGATGCCCAGCTCGGGGGCGATCTCGCGGCACATCGCGTCCAGCCGGGCGTGACCGACGACCAGGTGCTCGCCCGCCGTCTTCATCTCCTTCGTCGTCCCGCGCTCCATCACGGTCTCGCCCAGCGGGTACTCCCACAGCCCCGCGGCCCGGACCTTGACCACGAAGTCGCGGTCGGCCTCCGTGAGCGGCCCGAACTCGGTACTGGCGATCACCCGGTCCTGATCACCGTCGGCCTTCTCCAGACCGAGCATCGCGGGGAAGGCCAGCCCGGTGAGGGTCAGGGTCATCGCGCCGAACAGGACGACGACGCCGATCCTGCCGCGGGACGGGCGCATGGTGCCTCCAGGGGGGCGAAGCGGGGACGCGCACGCCTGCGCGCGGGCGCGTCACTCGGACTCGTTCGCCAGGAGGTACGCAAACGGCGCCCGGATCTATCACCCGCCGGGCGGGGAACTTCGGCCCGGCTCAGCCGATGTCGGCCCCGTACACGCGCTCGACCGTCATGGTGAGCAGCACCCGCCGGTCGGCCACCATCGTCATCCGGTACTCGTCCCAGTCCGGGTGCTCCCCGGCGGCCGCGCGGTAGTACTCCACCAGCGCCTCGACCTCCGGTCCGTGCGGGTCGGTGCCCGGCCCGGTGAGGGTCACGACGCCCTCGGCGGTGGCCCAGGACCTGCCGTCCGGGGCGGTCACCTCCAGGGCGGCCCGCGGGTCCCGGCGCAGGTTCGCCGTCTTGGCCAGCCCCTCGCGGGTCGAGACGCGCAGGACGCCCGCCCCGGGGTCGTAGGCGGGCGTGACGGGGGAGAGCTGGGGACGGCCGTCCGACTTGATCGTCGCGAGTACGCCGAGCCGGCTCCGCGCCAGCAGTGCGTGCGGGTCGAAACGCGGTGTGGTGGTCATGCGCCGATCATCACCTCCCGCCCGCCGGGCTGTCCCGCCAACCGTCCGCCGAACGCCCGGCGGGGTCGCCCGGTGGCTACCGGGCGACCCCGACGCGGTGCGGGACGACGGCGCGTCAGCCGGCCGCGGCCCGGTCCCAGCGGTAGAAGCAGCGCGCCATCGCGTCCTTCGGACCGCGCCAGGTCGCCGGGTCGTACGCCGACACGTACGGCTCGAGCCGCTCGCTGACCCGGCGGAACTCCGGGTGCCCGGTCATCCTGCCGATGGTGGGTGCCGGGTCCTCGTCGCTCTCGATGAGGTGCAGGTACACGCCGTCACCGAACTCGAAGAGACTGCGCCGGTTCACGCCCACCAGGTGGGGCAGCTCGCCGCTGTCCGATTCGGCGAACACCTTCGCGATGTCCGGTGCCGCGCCCGGTGCCATCCGGGCGACGATCAGGGTGTGGTGCATGGGTTGTGCCCTTCGTCGGTGTCACTCGTGGGTGCCACCCGTCGGTGTCCCTCGGCGCTGTCGTTCCGCGCTGTCGTGGGACGGGATCAGTCCGCGAGCGCCGCGGTGGTGCGCCGCTCGCCCGCCGCCTGCTCGATCCGGTCCCGGATCAGAGCCATCTGCGTACGCGAGTTGCGGTTGATGTTGTCCGTCATCCACGCGTCGTCCACGGGCGCGTCCGGCTTCATCGCGAAGTCCTGGATCCAGCGCATCCGCGTGCCGTCGGCGGTCTCGGCGTACTCCCAGACGATGTTCATGTACTGGAAGGGGCCGGTCTCCACCCGGTGGGCGCGGACGGTGCGGGTCGTCGGGTCGGCGACCCGCTCGGAGACCCAGCTCCACACCTTGCCGTCCGCGTCCGGGTGCATGGTGAGCCGGAACGTCACGCGGTCGCCGTCGCGCTCGAGGACGTCCACGGAGGCGTACTCGCTGAACAGCCGGGGCCAGTTGTCGATGTCGTTGGTCATGTCCCAGACCAGCTCCATCGGCGCGCCGATGGTGATCTCGTTGTCGGTGTGGCCTGCCACGTCACACTCCCGTCTTGAGGGCGCCGTTGATCAGCGCGAGGAAATCGGCGGGCGTCTTGCAGCGCTCGGCCTGCTCGGGCAGGCCCAGCCCGTACCGCTTCTCCAGCTCGGCGACGATGCCCAGCAGGCCGAGGGAGTCCAGGCCGAACGTGTCGAAACCGGAGTCGGCCTGCTGCTGGAGGGTGACCGGGTCGACGTGCACGCCGGCGGTGCGCTTCATCAGCGCGGCCAGCTCCTCGACGGTCACCTGCTGGTAGTCCAGTTGGTCGGTCATGGGGTCCTCCTTCACTCGGGGTGGCGCTCGCTCCCGCGGCGGCGCTCACTCGGGGTTGGGTCCGGTCGGTCCTCGGGCACCGGTCGTTCTTCCGGCACCGCTCGGTCCTCAGGCACGGGACGGCGCCGTGCCGCCCCGGCGCAGGACGAGCGCCGAGTTCGAGCCCATGAGCCCGCGGCTCAGGACCAGGGCCGTACGCGGTGCGGCGGGACGGGCCCGGCCGGTCACCACGTCCAGGTCGTGGCACACGTCGACCACGTGCGGGGTGGGCGGGATCAGGCCGTGCTCCATGGCCAGCACCGCCGTCGCCACGTCCAGCACCGGCGCCGCGCAGTACGCCCGGCCCGTCCCGGTCTTGGGCGCGGTGACCGGCACCCGCCGGGCGTGCGCGCCCAGCGCGTCGGCCAGGGCCAGCGCCTCGGCACGGTCGGCCTCGGGCACGCCGAGGGCGTCCGCGAACACCACGTCCACGTCCTCGGGCCGGCAGCCCGCCTCGGCCAGCGCGCCCTCGATCGCGCGGGCCAGCCCCTCCCGGGACTCCGCCCAGCGCGAGGCACCGGTGAAGGTCGCCGCGTGCCCGGCCACCGTCGCCCGCACGTCCGCCCCACGCTCCAGCGCCGCCGTCTCGTCCTCCACCACGAGCACCGCACCTCCCTCGGCCGGCGCGAACCCGCAGGCCGAGGACGTGAACGGGCGGTAGGCACGGTCGGCGTCGGTGGCGCGGCTCAGCTCGGGGTAGCCCAGCTGGCAGACGATCGAGTACGGGGCGAGCGGCGCCTCCGTCGCACCGCAGACCACCGTGTCGGTGCCGCCCCGCACCGCCAGCGCGGCGTGCGCCAGGGCGTCCAGGCCGCCCGCCTCGTCGGCGGCGACGACCCCGCAGGGGCCCTTGAAGTCGTTGCGGATGGAGATCTGGCCGGTGCTGGCCGCGTAGAACCAGGCGATCGACTGGTACGGGCCGACGTACCGCGACCCCTGGCCCCACAGGTTCTGCAGCTCCCGCTGCCCGAACTCGCCGCCGCCCGACCCCGCGGCGGTGACCACGCCCACCGAGTACGGCGACTCGACGTCGGCGCGTCCGTAGCGGGCGTCCTCCAGCGCCAGTTGGGCGCCGGCCAGCGCGAAGTGGGTGTACCGGTCGGTCTGGACGAGGTAGCGTTCCTCGACCGTCTCGGCCGCCTCGAAGCCGCGCACCTCGCCCGCCACCCGCAGCGGCATGTGCGCGCAGCCCTCCCGGGTGACCGGCCCGAGGCTGCTGGTGCCGTCCGCGACGGCCTTCCAGAACACCTCGGCCCCGATGCCGTGCGGGGACACCACGCCGAGTCCGGTGACGACGGCCCGCCTGCTTCCGTCCTGCTCATGGCGCCTGGTCCGGTGTGGTCCGCTCATCGCAGCCCTCCTTCGGAACCGCTCAGTACGACGGCGGACTGGAAGCCGCCGAAGCCGCTGCCCACCGACAGCACGTGCCGCAGCGTCCGCTCCCGTGCCTCACGCGGCACGTAGTCCAGGTCGCACTCGGGGTCGGGGGTCGTGTAGTTGGCCGTGGGCGGCACCACCTGGTGGTGCATCGCCAGGACGCACGCGGCCAGCTCTATGGAGCCGATCGCGCCCAGCGAGTGGCCCACCATGGACTTGATCGAGCTCATCGGCGTCGCGTAGGCGTGCTCGCCCAGCGAGCGCTTGACGGCCGCGGTCTCGTGCCGGTCGTTCTGCTGGGTGCCGGAGCCGTGGGCGTTCACGTAGTCGACGGCGGACCCGTCCACCCCGGCCATGTCGAGCGCCGTGTCGATGGCCCGCGCCATCTCCAGGCCCTCCTTGGTGAGTCCGGTCATGTGGTACGCGTTGCCGAAGGTCGCGTAGCCGGAGATCTCGCAGTACACGTCCGCGCCACGGGCCCGGGCGTGCTCCAGGTCCTCCAGGACCAGTACGGCCGCGCCCTCGCCCATGACGAAGCCGTTGCGCTCGGCGTCGAAGGGCCGGGAGGCGTGCGCCGGGTCGTCGTTGTTCGGCGAGGTCGCCTTGATGGCGTCGAAGCAGGCCATCGTGATCGGCGATATCGGCGAGTCCGCCGCACCCGCCAGGCACACGTCCACGCGCCCCTCGGCCACGGCGTGGTAGGCGTACCCCACCGCGTCCAGACCGGAGGTGCACCCGGTCGACACGGTCTGCACCGGCCCGCGCACGCCGAACTCCTCGGCGACCGCGGACGAGAGCGTGGCGGGCGTGAAGGCCCGCTCCAGGTGCGGCCGGGCCCGCCGGTCGTCCACGTCCCACCGCGAGCCGCGCTCGCTGACCAGGACGTAGTCGTTCTCCAGCCGGGTCGTGCCCCCGACCGCCGTGCCGAGCGTGGCACCGGCCCGCCAGGGATCCTCCCGCGCCATGTCGAGGTGCGCGTCCCGCACCGCCTCGGCGGCGGCGACGAGCGCGAACTGCACGTACCGGTCGGACCGTTGGACGGTCGCGAGGTCCAGCCCGTGCTCGGCGGGGTCGAAGTCGCACTCGGCGGCGATCTGCGAGCGCAGACCGGCCGGGTCGAACAGGGAGATGCGGCGCGTCGCCGTACGGCCTTCGGACAGCAGCCCCCAGAACTGGGGCACGCCGATCCCGCCCGGGGCGACGACGCCTATGCCCGTGACGGCGACCCGACGCCGGTTCATGACACCGCCTCGGCCGCGGCGGCCTCACGCTCGTGCCCGGCGCATCCGGCGTGGTCGGGAAGGGGCAGCGGGTTGCCCGCCGCGTCCTCCGTGTCGACGTGCCCGATCTCCGGCCGCGGGGCCAGCGGGCCCAGGTGGAAGACGAGGCGCGCCTCGACGTCCCCCGTGTTGCGGAAGCGGTGGCGCATGTCCTGCGGGATCAGCAGCCCCTGCCCGGTGGAGAGGGTGTGCGGCACACCGTTCAGGTCCACCTCCAGCGCCCCGTCCGTGACGTACACGAACTCCTCGGAGTACGGGTGGTAGTGCTCGGCGATGCGCTCGCCGGGCTGCACCATGGCCACACCCATGAAGCCGCTGGTCGACCGGGCGGTGGTGGGCGTGAGAAGGGGACGGACGTCCGCGCCGCGGCGGCGGTTCGGCGCGATGTCGCCGAGGGAGACGATACGTACCTGCTGGTCTGTCATGTCGTTCACTCCGGGTGACGGGGCGGAAGGGGAGATCGGGGATCCGTGCGGACCGGGGGCGCGCCGTCGGGCCGGCCGGTCGTGCGCGGGGGCGCTGGTCCGGGGCGCGGTTCGGCCGCGCGCTCGGGGCGTGGTGCGCTCGCCGTGGTCGGGGGCGCCCGGCTCAGGAGGCGGGCGAGCTGCGGTCGGTCAGGAGCGTCATACGGGTGCGGGCCAGCAGCTGGGCGAGCGTTCCGGGCTCCGTCAGGGGCCCCTCGACACCGGCGGCCTCGGTGTCCAGCAGCCGCGCCGCCACGGCGACCCCGGCGGCGGCCGGGCCGTCGGCCGACCCGTCGCCGTGCAGTCCCAGGACGTACGCGGGCGCGTCCTGCGGGTCGCCGGCCACGTCGACGAGCCGTACGACGAGGTCGTCGCGGTGGAACACCGTGACGGCCAGGACCGGGTTGTCCGGGGCGCCGGCCGCGGCGGCGTCCTGGCGGGCCAGGAGCCGGGCCAGCTCCGGCCCGGCACCGCCGCGCACCGGGTAGAGCAGCGCGACACGCCGCCCGGCCGCGTCCCCGCGGCCGGGGGACGCGACGTGGTGGACGGCCGGCATGGCGGCCCGGGTGAAGAACCGCCGGGCGTCCCGGGGGTCGCCGAGGTCCCGCTCCCGTTCCAGATACGGGTTGAGGGCCTCCTCGACGGCCCGCACCGCGGGCTGCCGGGCGACATGACGCAACGCGGTCTGCAGGTCGCCCTGCACCTCCACGGCGCGCACCACCCGGTTGCCGTGCAGGAAGACCGAGGTGCGCAGCAGCCGCCCGGACTCGTCGACCCGGGCGTCGGGCGGCGCGTAGCCGGCCAGCAGCCGCGCCACCTCCTCCTCGCTGCCGGACCGCACGGTGAAGGTCAGGGCGTGCCGTACGACGTTGCTCCCGATCCGGGGAGCGGCCGCCGGCGGCTCGGCGGCCGCGGCCGGCCCGGACCGCTCGCCCGCCGTCTCCCGCAGCACGCTGTAGCGCAGGGAGTGGGTGTCGCGCACGTAGTCCTGCAGGGGCTCGACGGTGTCCAGGTGCTCTTCGCTGTTGACCCAGGTCAGGAAGGGCTCCGCGCTCTCCCACTCACTGGTGAGGAGCCACTGGGTGGGATTGTCCAGGGACTGGCAGAGCTGGTCGCTGAGGTGTCCCGGAACGGCGGCGACCCGGTCCCGGATGCCGTCGTAGGCGTTCAGGAACTCCAGCTGCTTTCCGTCGTGGATGTCCAGCATCAGGACGACCCGCACGCGGGATCCGTCGAACGCGGATACCGACACGCCGCCCGCGTCCGCGGCCACGGCGGATGCCGCCGCGGCGTCTGTGGTCAGGGCATCCGCCGACGCGGCATCCGTCGCTACGACGGGAGAGACCGTCATCCGGCCCACCTCTTCTCCGGGGAACTTGGGGACTTCCTCGTGGACTGGGGGCGATCGTCGCGGCGTGCGCCATTGCTCCGGCGTGGTGCGGCGGTCGCAGTAAGCACGATCGTGGGCCGTGCCCGCGGGGACCGCGATCCAGGAGGGTTAAGCGGGTGAAGCCTGCGTCGTCGCGGGCCTCATCGGGCCGCAGGGGGCATGCATGAAGACCCCCGGCGCACTCCTGTCGCGGGGCGAGTCACACGACGACGGTCCGAGGACGGGGCGCGACGCGTCTGCCAACCGGAGCACGACGTCCGCCACGGCGAAGGACCGCGTCCGTCACCAACGGAAGACGACGTCCGTCACGACACGGGACGCACGTCCGTCACAACGGAGGACGAACCATGAACGAAAGAGCCGACCGGCCCGGCGGGGCCGCCCCCGGGGGCGGAGTCCACCGGGTCCCGGTCCTCATCGTCGGCGGATCCCTGGTGGGTCTGTCGACCTCGGTCTTCCTGGGGCGGCTGGGTATCCGGCACACCCTGGTGGAGCGCCACGCCGGCACCTCCATCCACCCCCGCGGGCGCGGCAACAACGTCCGCACGATGGAGATCTTCCGCGTGTCCGGCACCGAGCCGGACATCAGGAAGGCCGCCGCCACCCTGTCCGAGAACCACGGCATCTTCCAGACGCCCACCCTGGTAGGCGACGCGGGGGAGTGGCTGTTCAAGGAGATGGACGCGGGGGGCGGACTGGCCCGCTTCAGCCCCAGCGCCTGGTGCCTGTGCTCCCAGAACGACCTGGAGCCGGAACTCCTCACCCACGCCACCGACCTCGGCGGCGACCTGCGCTTCGGCACCGAACTGCTCTCCTTCGACGCCGACGCCGAGGGCGTCACCGCGATCGTGAAGAGCCGGGAGACCGGCGAGCACACCACCATCCGCGCGGACTACCTGGTCGCCGCCGACGGCCCCCGCAGCCCCGTGCGCGAGCAGCTCGGCATCGGCCAGAGCGGCCCCGGCGACCTCTTCCACAACGTCAGCATCACCTTCCGCTCCCGGCGCCTCGCCGGCGTCGTGGGCGACCGCCGCTTCATCGTCTGCTACCTGACGAGCGAGGACGCCGACGGCGCCCTGCTGCCCGTCGACAACCGCGAGAACTGGGTCTTCCACGCCCCCTGGCACCCCGAACAGGGCGAAACCGTCGAGGACTTCACCGACGAGCGCTGCGCCGACCACATCCGCCGCGCCATCGGCGACCCCGACCTCGACGTCGAGATCACCGGCAAGGCCCCCTGGCACGCCGCCCAGCGCGTGGCCCGCAGCTACCGCTCCGGCCGCGTCCTGCTGGCCGGCGACTCGGCCCACGAGATGTCCCCCACGGGCGCCTTCGGCTCCAACACCGGCATCCAGGACGCCCACAACCTCGCCTGGAAGCTGGCCGCGGTCCTGGAGGGCTGGGCGGGCGAGGGCCTCCTCGACACCTACGACGCGGAACGCCGCCCGGTCGCCGAGGCCACCAGCGCCCGCGCCGCGGGCCGCTCGGTCGAACACAGCCACCCGGGCTTCGCCCCGCCACCCGGAATGACGGCGGACGGCCCCGCCGGGGGCCCGGGCGGAGCTCCCGGCGGAAGCCCGCGCGGCGGCCCTGCCGGTGCTGCCGGCGGTGGCCCTGCGGGCGGTCCTCCCGGGGGCCTCGCAGGCGGACCGGCCGGCGGCCCCGCGGGCGGTCCTCCCTCAGGCCCCGGCGGCGCTCCCGGCGGACCTCCCTCGGGCCCCGGCGGCCCCGGCGGCGGCCCGCAGCGCGGCATCCTCAACGTCGCCCTCGGCTACCGCTATCCCCAGGGCGCGGTGGTCGGAGCCGACCCCGCGACCCCGGTGGTCCCGGAGAACCTCGACCTCACCGGCGCCCCCGGCAGCCGGGCCCCCCACCTCTGGCTCCACAGGAGCGAGGACGGGGACGCCCGCATCTCCACGCTGGACCTCTACGAGGACTCCCTGGTCCTGCTCAGCGACGCGGCCCAGCCCACCGGCTGGCACGAGGCGGCGACCCACCTGGCGTCCGACCTCCGGGTCCCGCTGAAGTCGTACCGCCTGGGCGCCACCCCGGAGGCCGACCTCACCCCGGCCGACGAGGACACCGACTGGGCGAGAGCCCACGGGGTGACCCGCGGCGGCGCCGTCCTGGTCCGCCCCGACGGCTTCGTGGCCTGGCGCTCCCCGGGCCCGGCCCCGGACCCGGAGTCGATGCTGCGCCAGGTAGTCAAAACGGTCCTGTCCCTGACCTGACCTGACCGCAGCTTCCCCTCCTCCCCCCAAACGTGGACCACTCCCCGCTTACCTGCTAGCGTCTCGCTCGCAACCAAACCGGGGAGTGGTCCCCGTTACGGGCGAAGGGATGGGGCGGGCATGGCGGACACGGCACTGGTGCTGGGCGGCGGCGGCCTGACGGCCTACGCGTGGGAGGTCGGCGTACTGGCGGGCCTGGCCCGCGCCGGCCTCGACCTCGCCGAAGCCGACGTCCTCGCGGGCACGTCGGCCGGCGCCCTCCTCGCCCTGGACCTGGCCAGAGGATCGGCCCCGGCCGACCTCTACACGGAGCAGGTCAACCGCGAACGGCCGATGCTGGAGGTGGACTTCACCTTCGCCATGACGCTCAAGTACCTGTGGGCGGCCATGGGTACACGCGACCCGAAGACGATGACCAGGCGCATCGGCCGCCTCGCCCTCTCCGTCCGCGACGTCCCGGAGTCGGAGGTCCTCGCGACCATCGGCGCCCAACTGCCCGTACGGGACTGGCCGGAACGGCACGTCCGCATGTTCGCGGTCGACACCCGTACCGGCGAGCCGACCGCCTTCACCGCCGACAGCGGCGTGGACCTGCCGCACGCCATGTCGGCCACCTGCGCGCTGCCGCCCCTGTTCCCGCCCGTCACCATCGGCGAGGCCCGCTGGATGGACGGAGGCGTACGCAGCACAACCAACGCGGACCTGGTCGACGACTGCGCCCGGGTGGTCGTCCTCGCCCCCGTCCCGAAGGGCGCGGGCCCGGCCCCCACCGCGGCGGCCCAGGTGGCCGCCCTCACCGCGAACGGCACCCGAGCCACTCTCCTGAGCCCCGACCGAGCCGCCCGCCGCGCCTTCGGGCGCAACCCCCTCGACGCCGCCCGCATCCCGCCCGCGGCCCGCGAGGGCCTACGCCAGGGCACGGAAGAGGCAGCCCGGGTCCGCACCGCCTGGCACGCCTGACCGCCCGCCCCTGCTGTAGGTGCTCGAACTGCCTCAGACCGCCGGTTCCACGGTGCCCTCGGTCGGCGACTGCTGAGCTTGCGTGCCGAAGGGATTGTCGATGACATACCGCCAACGGCCGTCCGGACCCCGCCGGGCGATGTCCGTGGCAGTCCCCTCGACGTGCACGGTCTCTCCCTCCCGGCCGGTTCCGTCAATGACCCAGTCGACGATCAGCAGCGCCAGATCTCCGCTGCGGTACACATGCCGGGGACGGACCGCGATGGGAACTCCCAGTCCCTGCAGCCGGCCGTTCGCGGCATGGAGGTCCGGACCGGTCGCCGGTGTTCCCGGCTGCGGGACCAGCACTGCCGCGTCCTCGTAGACCTGCGCCAACGCGGCGGCGTCACCACTGTTGAACCGCTCGGCGAACACCGCGGGCACCTCTTCGGGCCGATCGGCCAAGGTTCGCATGATCGACGGACGTCCTTCCGGGCCGGGAGAATCGAAGTGCCCCACACGCTAGGAGGCGATCCCGTGACTCACCGAACGGTTGGTCACCCGGCAGGGCTCCCCGACGACCCGCGCGCGCAGGTCACCGCACCCACCCCCGAGTGCCCGGTGGAGATCACGCTGGCGGCCCTGCACGGCCGCTGGACGACGCTGGTGGTACGCGAACTGCTACGCGGCGACCGTTCCTACAGCGAACTGCGCGCGGCCCTGCCCATGCTGTCGGACAAGGTGCTGTCCGACCGCTTGGCACAACTGAGCGAGGCCGGAGTCACCGAACGAGACCGCCGCCCGGCCTGGCCGCCCCGAGTGCGCTACACCCTCACCCCGAGCGGCCACCGCCTCGGCCCCGTCCTCCAGGCCCTGTGGGACTGGGGAGCAGAGCCCTGAGACCGGCCACCCTCCAACCCACAAACCCCCGCACACAAGCAAAGACCCCGTCCCCAGCGAACTCGCTGATGGCGGGGTCTTCGGACACCTCATACAAGGTGCCCCCGGCAGGATTCGAACCTGCGCACACGGCTCCGGAGGCCGGAGGAGCTGACGGCGCCGCAAGCATCTGACCTGCACCGGAAGCGCGTCCCCTGCCGCCGACACCAAGATCATTACGCCCCCATTACGCAGGTGCCCTGTCAGCCCCGGGTGGCGCCCCGTAAGGTCGGACCCATGATCTCGGGCAGCGACGGCGTACCGGAAGACGGCGACGAGACGGCCTTCACGGCAGAGGCCACGTCCTCCATCCTCCGCGACGCCTGCCACGCCGCCGGCCTCGACCCGACGGGCGCCGAACTCCTCCGCCTTGGCTCGAACGCCGTGTACCGACTGTCCTCGGACCCGATCATCGTCCGCATCGCCCAGGACCGTACCGCCCTCCCCGAGATGAAACGCGCGGTCAGCGTCGCCCGCTGGCTGGAGGCGTCGGACTTTCCGGCCAACCGAGTGCCGCGAGGCGTCACCCAACCCACGACTGTCGGAGAGCGGATCGTCACCTTCTGGGAGAGCGTCCAGGAGCAGGTGGAGTACGCCACACTGGGCGAACTCGCCGACTTGCTGAAACGCCTGCACTGGCTGGAGGAGCCCGAACACCTCGGTCTGCCGTACTTCGACCCACACGCCAAGCTGGCCGCGTCCCTGACGGCCCTGGACGGCATCGCTGACCGAGACAGGGAGTTCCTGGAGGAGCGTGCGACCGAGGTGGGCAAGGCGTACGACCGCTTGGACTTCGTCCTCCCCTTCGGCCTGATTCACGGTGACGCGAACATCGGGAACGTCCTCCGCCACCGCGACGGACACGCCGTACTGATCGACCTCGACGGCTTCGCCCTGGCCCCGCGAGAGTGGGACCTGATCCTCACCGCGATGTACTACGACCACTACGGCTGGCACTCGCAGGAGGAGTACCGAACCTTCGTCCACCGCTACGGCTTCGACCTCATGAACTGGCCCGGCTACGACACCCTCGCCGACTTCCGCGAGCTCATGATGGTGGCCTGGGTCGGCCACCAGGCCGCGACAAGCGAGCGCTTCGCCGCCGAGTTCGAGAAGCGCATGCGGTCCCTGAGAACAGGCGAAGGACGCGACACATGGGGCGCCTTCTGAGCGCGCGGGCTGCGCACCCGATGAACGACTCAGCGAGCGGCCGACCGACGGGCCTCCGCAGCCACCCATAGCCGATGCTCGCGAGCCTGCTCCGCGAAGACCCGAGAGGCCGCGTTGTCCCCGGCGGCGAAGAGGTTCGAGCGGAACTCAGCCAGGTAGCTCACGCACCGCGCGGATTTCAGGTGCTCGCCGAGATCCAACGCGTCCAGGGCAACCCTGCACGCCTCCTCGACGTCGCCGGCACGGAGATGCGCGTCGGCCAGCACCATCGTGGCGAAGAAGTCACTCCGTACGTGGCTGCCGCTCATCGCGTTCTCCGCGTGGGCAACGGCCCGTCGGGCGCTGTTGACATCACGGAAGCAGTGCGCGGCCTCAGCCGCCAACTCCGCCTCATCGAAGTAGGTGATCCATTCCGGCTCCTCCTCGTCGTTCCGGCTCGCCAATGCACGCATGGCGGCCGTCAACGCGGCTTCACAGGCGCGTACGTCTCCGGTACGAGCGAGCGCGCGCGCTTCCATCGCGTGGAACTGAGCGCGGAGGGTCGGGGTCGCCACCTGAGCAATGCCCATCAGAGCAGCGCGGGCGAGCGTGGCCGCTTCGGTGTACCGACCGAGGAACGTCGCCTGGTGGCTCATGGCAGAGAGGATGCTTCCGGCAAGCCGCCGGTCGTTGGCGTCCTGGGCGAGCCGGAGGGCCTGGAGGAAGTAGCGCTGCGCGAGACCGTGATGGCAGGCGTCGTACGACATCCAACCGGCCAGGAGAATGGCCTCGGCGACGGTCGAATACAGGGCCCGTCCGACGGCGTCGCTGTAGCTGCCGCGCAGCAGCGGGACGACATCGTTGCTGAGGTACTGGATCACGGACCGCCGAGCATGGTCCCCGCCGAACCGGTCATCGAGCTGGGCGAACATGTCGGCAGTGGTCTTCACTGCGGCCACGTCCCCCAGCCCCACGCGCAACGCCCCCGGCCGCCCGGACCGGGGAGCCGGCTCCGGGGCCACCAGCCACCGCAGGGAAGCTTCGTTCCACGCTGGTTCGGCGGCCTCCGACTGAATCAGGGGCTCATAACGGTTGAGGTCCGCGCTCCACAGCCGCTCCACCGTGCTGATAGCCGCGTCCGGACTGTCCGGGTAGCCGGCGTCCAGGAGCGCAGCGTCTTCGGTGCCGCCACTGGCCAACCCGATCTCCTGGGCGGAGACGCCGTACACGTCGCCGATCAGCGCCCCATAGAACCCGTCCGGCGTGCTGTGCCCGTTCTCCCAGCTGGCGATACGCCGCTTGACGCTCTCGTCCGACGGCAACTGATGCCCGCGCTTCGTCGCTGCCCGACGTAGCTCACGCACCAGACGCGGCTGACTCCAGCCGCGTTCCGCTCGGAACTGTCGTAACCGCTCGTGGACGGGCTCCATGGGAGACGTGGCCCTTCCCTCCTCGTACCGTGCAAGGGGAGTGGTGCGAAGTTCTCTCTCATCCGAACTTACGCGTTTTGCTGCTCCCGTTGGCAGTGGTGAACACAAATCACCATCGCCATCGGAGCTGACAGGGGATGACGCGACACGCGAATGACCGTCATCCCCCGTCACCTCTCGTCATCTGCCCAGGTGAGCGCCGTGCCCGGGAGTCTGTTGGCACTGCGGCAGAGGGGCCGCGGGCTAGCTGAACCGAGGTGAGATGACGTGCAGACGATGACCAGGAGAGGCATCGAATGGCTGTCGGCGGCAGCCAGTGACCCGGTGATGTGCCGAGCACGGTGGGCGGATGACCCGCGTCACCCGGTCATGCTTCCCACGGGGCGCCTCTTCGACGTGGTGTCAGTCGAACAACGCCTCGGTTTGGAAACCTTCGACCAACTCTCCCGTCATGACCTGCCCCACGGCCCGGTCATGATCGACCACAAGGCACGGAGGGTGGGCTTCTTCCTGACCTCCAACAGTTGGTACTGGTTCGCCTACTTCATCAGGCGCGAAGCCAAGAGGCCGGTCGACTACAGGTACCTGAGCGGCGACTCGGTGGTCGTGGTGCCCGGCCCGATGCCCCTGAGCGGCGACCGCTACGAGTGGCTCCGAGCACCGATCCGACGCCCGGAAGCGAACCCGTGCCGCCCGATCGCCCTCGCGACCGTGCTGGGGGCCTCGGCCGAACTGCTGGCCCGTGTCGACCGCTACGGAGAGAAGTTCGGATCCCCGGCCGACGCGGTGGCCGCCTACCCGGAGGAGCCGGTCCCCGGTGCCTGACCCTTCCCACCACCTCGACGCCGCGCACTGGTCGCCACTGGACACGGACGACTGGTACGCGGCACGGAACGCGACCACAGCCCTCCGAGACGCTCTCGTCCGGGCAGGCATGGAACGCGACTTCCCTTACCTGCGCGCCGACCTGAACGCCTTCGGCCACGGCCTGGTCGAGCTGGGCCGCGTCTCGCCGGCCACGGCGGAGCACCTGGCCGAGTTGTTGAGACTGGCCCTGGCAAGCGCGGCCGTGCCGCACCCGTCCACTGAAGCTGACCACGAACCGGGGGAGTGACCTGATGACGGACCGGCATGGAGTCATCGCCCCTCGCGCCGAGAACCTGACAGTTGGCGTGAACTATGTCCGGGGCTGGGCAGAGGCCCGACGCGGCGCCGAAAGCCTTGCCGAGCAGCTTGCAGCGTTCGACCTGGAGACCGACTTTCCGGGCCTCGCCGCAGACGTGAACGTGTGGGGCGACGGCCTGGTACGACTGGGCGCGGTTCGCCCTGATGCGGCGCTACTGCTGGCACAGCTCATTGACGCCGGCACGGCGGTACAGGAGCGTGAGACGCGCCCGCATCTCAGCGTCCGGAACTGATCGTCTCGGAGCCTTCTTCTCTGTGACTGAGCGGCCTGTGGTCTGCTGCCCGTCCGGGACCGGCGCCCCAGCGCCGCAGCCCGGACGGGCAGCAGACCACAACGCCGTTGCAGCCATCAGCTTGGGAAGCTGCGGGCATTTGGTGCCGTTCCGGGCCCTGAGCTGGGCGAAGAGTGAGGGAGCGGCCTCGTCGGGTGTGGCTGCTTTCACCGTGGTTCCCCGCTGTTCCCCGTTCGTTCTGGTGCGCTAGTGGTGCGCACCGGGATCATCCGTAGGCCGGCCCGCTCTGTCAGGGGGCGATTGTCCCAGCGGACAGGACGGCTCATCGCTGAATCAGCCAGATCAGCCAACCGATGATCGCCGCCCCTACTGCCGAGGAGGCACCGCCGACGGCGTTTCGAAAGATGAGCCGGAGCAGGGGGCTCAACCGTCGAGACTGCCGCTTCGGCGGCTGAGAGGTGGTGCGCTGCTCGGTGGCAGGCTTAGGGTCGTTGCGGTCGGCGCTCATCGTTCTCTCCTGAATGTGGCGTCGCGTGATCAGGGACCTGCCCGCGGCGGTGCCGGCAAGCTCAGGCCGCTGGTGAGTCCCTGATTTCACTGTTGAGCCTACGAATTGGAGCTCTCGAGAAGTACAGGTAAGCCGCTCGGATCCGATGTAATTTCCAGAGGTGATTAGCGAACCGGGCACGATCGACGATCTGGTCGCCGATGCTGCGGCGGCAGGTCACCAAGTGACCAAGCGCCTCGTCCATGACTGGGTGGCCAGGGGGCTGCTGGCTCAACCCCAGCGTCGGCGGACGGGACAACGCGGCTCAGAGAAGGCGCTGCATACCGGTGCTCAACGGACGCTGTTCCTTGACCTGTTGCGCAGGAGGCAGCCGTCATCCGTCCGGCCGCTGGCTGAATTCGTCCTTGTGTGTTGGCTGTTCCTCGGTGATGACGATGTGGTGAGTACGCGACAGGCTCTACGTGCTCTCCGCACGTACGTCGGTGACCCTCGCGGTAGCCGAGCGTGGGCGAAGAGTAGGGCTAGTCAGTTCGTGCATCCGCTGTGCGACCCGAGACTCGGAACCGCTTGTAGCCGCCGCGAACTCCTGAAGGCTTTCACCGCAGCCTTCTACACGGGCACCTACAACCGAGAAGACCTAATTGCGAAGTGCGCCCCTCAGTTCGAAGACAAGAGCGCATTCCGGGACGTGCTCCGGTCAATCAAGCGCGGACCAATCCCAGGGCAGCCTGAATCGCTCCTGATGCACCTTGATGTCGTCCTCCAGGCAGGGAGGGCAGTTCAGGACGGGGTCGTCGATCAAGATGTGCTGGAGGAAGTCAGGGTCCAGTACATGAAGATTCGCAGGGCCGATGCGGAGTGGCCGAGGCGGAGCGACCTGGAAAGCGCCATGTCCGAGCTGCTCGTGGGCCTTGGTGTTGTCGTCCTCGCCCGATCAGGCGGGCTGTCGCCTGTCCCCATCACCGACGGCATCCCGGCACCTCCACCGAAGAGACAAAACGACCCCTCATCCCTGCTGCCGAAATGCCATTCCGATGTCTGACCAGCGAATACGTACCCGCCATTCCCGGGAGAGACAAGGGCTTCTGACTCTCCCAGCGCAGAGCACTATTGTGGCGTCGTGCTCCGTGAGATCTTTTTGGGGGCGGCCCTGAGTAACGGCACGCGATGATCCTGTGCATCTGAGAGCGCTGGCTTACTGATTGAAGAGCAACTTGTACTGGTCAATTGCTCGCGCGTGGTCGTCGGCTTGATAGTAGCTCTGGGCTCTTGAGGCCCGGCTGACTGCGGAGTCGAGTTTGGAGATGGCGTCGGTCTTCTTGGACTCGGACGAGTAGGCGTTGAAGCGGGAACCCAATCCCGTCGGATCATTCATCGCTGCGAGCTCGATGTCGCGGAGGTGCTTTAGGTATCGATGGATGTCGATGGGTAGTACCCAATTCGTCTCACCGTCCGCATACTTTGCTGCTCGCATTTCGAGGTAGCAGGATGATACGGGAACGTTGCGCTTATACTTCCACGTCTTCGCGAGGCGAGCTAGTTTCTTGGCTCCGCCAGAGTGCTTCTTGTTGGCCTCATTGACGTATGTATTGTGATCTTTAGGGTGAGATTTCATCCAATCGCCAGTCTTGGGGTCAGGGATCCAGTAGCCGCCTCCAATCGCGTCGAAAGCTGGGACAACCTCTACCGTCTCTTTCCCTTTGGCGAACTCGCAGACAACCGCGGGCCGACTGACGCGCACTGTGGTGTCGGGGTATCTGTCCTTGAGGGCGTCGCGGACATTGTTAAGTGCTGTTGTTGAAGTCGGGCGCGTCCCTTTGAGGCTGACGATGTAGTCCACGTCGCTGTAGAACCAAACGCCAGTGCCATGCTTTAGGGAGCCGGTTTCGAACATCTCTTTCACGCCGAGTCGTAGGTCCAGTCGAGTCTGGATGCTCCAGCGGTGAGCGCGAGCTGCATCAAAATAGGTACTGGAAGGAGTGTACTTTGAAATCAAACCATTAAGGTAGGAAAGCGTGGTCTCTGGCATTCGTCTGTCTTTTCTGTGATTCGTGGGTGCATTCTTTCAATTTTTGGCAGTGCTCGCCGTGATCCTACGTGTCTAATCTGCATGGCCGTGCCGTGCGGCTTGTGCGACCTTGTCGGCGACACTGGATCGCATTGCAGCCTCGTTCTTCTCATGGAGAGCATCGTCGAGCCAGTCTGGAACGTATGGATTGCTCTGTCGCAGGAGTAGAATCTTGTCCTGCACTGCACGCAATTCTTCCTCTGTGACGATGTGTGAACCGTCCATGCCGCTTGCCCACATGTCGTTCACCTTGCGCTCAACTGATTCCTTGGTCTTCGCTGCTTCGAAGTTGGCTCTAATCTGCTCCCCGACTTCTTTGAATGGGGCCAGGGAGGGGATGACGAGGGAGACGAAGATTTCTCCGGCGGATAGGTCGACGAGTTTCCCGATTATTAGGATGCTCGCCGCCATGACTACGCACGCTCCCACGAGCACCCATCCCCAAATGAGGTGCATCGTGGCTCCCCAACCGAAACTGGACCCCTGGCAGATAAGAACATCAAACGGGCGATGGGTCATTCCTGTATCGGTGTACCAGTCCTTATCGCGGCTTCCCTTGTAGCGTGCTGCGGCCTTTGAGATGACGTGTTGGGGAGGCCGATCGGCGTGTAGGCCGTTCCACGGCAGCTGAAAAATCTCAGTGTCGAACTTCTCTTGGGTGGCCGATGCGCGCGTTCGATACCACTTTTCGACGCTCCCAACGACGAACGAGAGGACAAGTAGAAAAATTCCGCCGCCGCCTCCGATCAGGGTCCTTAAACCGGGCTGGCTGAGCGCTACGACAGCGCTGGCGACCGCCAGTACGAAGACTGTGGCGACGCGGAGGGCGAACACAACTTTGGCATCGGTGTAGAGGCGAGCGAACGCGGAAACCATGCGTCGTCTGTCTGTTGTGTTCTGGGCGTCCCAGATCTTAGGGGAGGTCGGCGTCGCCGTCACTGTGAGTCTCCGCTTGTGTGGGCAACAGACACTGCGATTGAGCAGTGCTAGATAGCTCTGTTGTCGCAGGTGCGTGGATACGACGGCTACGCCGACCACATGTTGTGCTTGCCATGGAGCGAGGTTACGCAGGATCGCGAAGAGTGTCGCCTGAGTTGAACGGGTTTTCCGAGGGATTTTCAGGCCCTGTGAGACCACAGTGACGCATGAGGTTGGTGAGGTGCTTGCTGGACGGATCCGGGGTCGTTGAACCAGGTCGGGGATGCTGCAGATGGTCATCCCGGCCCCCACCGTCACGACCGAGGTTGTCTCCGTCGACGGCAAGTCCTTCGGTGTGGTCAAGGTGGAGCCACTGCCTGGCGGCCTCGTCAAGCCGACGGGGCGCCGCCCATCGATTGAGAGCGGCGCCCCACGTGGGACAGGTTCGAGCCTCATCCCTATCAGGTCGATCACTGCGGCTCAGCATCCTGGATCAGTCGGCTTTTTCCTGGAGCGTTCAGTCGCCACGGTCCGGTGTCGGCTGCCGTTGTTCGCCCCTGTTGATGTCAGTCGCTGATGTCAGACATCAGTGCCTCTCTAGACAGGGTCCCGGTTGCCTAGGCCCATGCCTTCGGGGCTCGCTAATCCTTCGTGACCACAAGCGACTGGTGCTCCCCGTGGCCGAACCGGGCGGTGATCGTTACGGCAGTAGCCGTGTCCTCCACGGCTGACGCATCAATCTCCCAGTGTTGCTGGGAGTGGCCAGCGATGCGGTACGGCAGTGGGGGCCCTCCATCAGGGAAACGATTGTTGGCGCCGACGAGAAGCGCTCGCTCTGAGGTGATGAAGAGAGAGGCAAGCTCTGTCTCCTCTCGTCCCGTATTACTGACGGAGATTAGAACGGCTCGCGCCGTCTCATGGGCGCTGCCCCTCGCGAGGTGCTCGGTGAAGATCGCGCTCAACTTCACGTTGGGTCTGGATCTATCGATTTCACGCTTGGCAAGGCGCGCTTGAGACATGCTGATCGCGACCGCCGCGATCGAGACAATGAGACTGGCAATGGATAAAACGAGGGAAGTCATCCCCGGCCCCCTCCGACAAGGTCATCCCACATCGTCGCAGGCCAGGTAGGCCGATGAAGGTGGTTTGTCGAAGTTCTCAACTCTCTCCGATCGCCCACCTCAACACACCATTCGCCCCAGCTCCCATCCCGTCCGCCGTCGACCCGCACACCGTGGAGCGGGCGTGGTTCATGGCGTCCAGGTGGAGCGCGCCACTGTACGAACGACCTGGACGCCATGGGCCGCGTCTGCTCGGCTCTGCCTGGGGCGACGGCGGACGGGATGGGAGCCCACCACGCACGTCCCTACGGACCCGCGGTCGGCGACGGCGCCCCCCTCCCACCCGGTGCCGGCCGATCCCCCGCCGGAGGCATCGTCATTGACGGGTGGCCGCGTGCTCGTTGGGTGCTCGACCGCTTGGCCCTGGCCCTATCCATATGTGGGCGGGCGGAGCGCAGCCGGGTGCTTGATGAAGTAGAGAAAGTCTGAACCCAACGCTGCTCCTGGGGCTGCCGTTACAGCCGGAACGCAAGCTCCAAGTCATGCCCCGGAAGGTGGAACTCCTCCAGGGCAAGCGGCTTGTCAGCGGCCGTGAGCGTCACCCGCAAGACATGCAGCAGGGGTACTCCGTCGGCAAGTCGGAGCGCCTGGGCCTGGTCCGGCAGGGGCATGCGTGTGCGGACGTACTCCGTGAAGTGCAGCTCGTGGCCCAGCTCGGCCAAGGTGTTGTAGAGCTGCGGAGCCGGCGGCGGGGGCGTCTCCTCGTACTTGGTGCCGAGGAGTACCGAGAACGGCACGTAGGTGCGGTGAAGTTGGCGTAGGCGTCCCTGGTCCGCGGTCTGCAACGCGTCGTACGTGAACAGTGGCTCCCCCGGCGGGATGCGCAGCAGGTCGGCGAGCGCGAGTGGGGCGTCAGTGCGGGTTGCCGTGGGCTGCTCGGCGTCGGTCCAGCGGATGCCGTCGGCCTCGGTGTACTGACCGTCGGGCGAGCGGCGAACGCCCCGGGGGTAGGTGAAGCTGGGGCGGTTGTGGGGGGAGCGGGCGAACGTGCCCCGGCCCATGATGGCCTCGACCAGGCCGGATGCCCGTAGCTCGGTGAGTCCTTGACGGACTGTGGGGCGTGTCACGCCGAACTGCTTGGCCAACGCCTCCTCCGACGGGAGCGGCTGGCCGGCGGGGAAGGTGCCGTCAAGGATGCCTTCGCGCAGGTAGTCGGCAATCTGCCGGTACTTCGGCTGCGTGTTCTTCGGCGGCATGCCCTGTCCTCCGTGGCCTCGGCCTCTGTGGCGTGTGCGTTGTCGTGAACGCCCTGCCCACGAACGTGGACAGCTTCTCCCATCCCCAACCCGGTTGACAACCCGTACTACGGGTCGCCAATCTGGACCCACGCCGCCCGTACTACGGGTGGTCTAGCAGTCCGTAGGGCCGTCCTGCGGCTGCTCGTCATCCAGATGTGAGGAGTCCAGAACTGTGGCAACCCTTCCGATCGACACCGCGAAGTACACGGGGATCATCTGCGCCGTGCCCCCGGCTCCGCGGCTCGTGAACCGTGAGTCCGGGCAGGTGCGGGTCGACCGCGACACCGGCAAGACGCTGTACCAGGTGGGTCTGTGCCTGATGGCCGGCACCTCGGCGGACGTGGTGAACGTGAGCGTCCCCGGTGAGCCGTCCGGCGTGCAGGTCGGCACCCCCGTCACCGTGCGGGACCTGGTCGCCGTTCCCTGGGAGAACGAGGGACGGCACGGCATCGCCTACCGCGCCGCCGAGATCCGTCCCCTCCACGCGGCTTCCGCCGCCAAGGGGGCCGGGCAGTGATGATCCTGGCGTCCTCCGACCCGTCGGCCGGGGCTGCCTGGCCGGGACGGGTCCTCGTGGTCGCCGCCGTCGTCGCGTCGGGCCTGCTGATCGTGGGCTCGACGCTGCGCCGGAGGTCCCCGGCGGCCTGGTGGCTGTTACTCGGTTACCCGGCGTCCGCCTTCCGCGTCGCCCGCACCTGGCGGGCGCTGATGGCCGGGTGCGGACTGGCCGTGAGCCGTCGCCCCGCGCTGACCGTGGTGTCCGGGCTCGTCGGAAACGGCGCTCCGCCGCCCCAACCGCGCGTCCCCCGGCACGGTTTCATCCGGCCCACGGCGGCCGGCTTCGAACTCGTGGCGCGGCTGCTGCCGGGGCAACTGCCCGACGACTTCGTGAAGGCGGCCCCCGCCATGGCGGAGGACTGGCAGGTCCACGCGGTCCGCGTTGCCTCCCTACGGCCCGGCGTCGTACGGATCGCCGCCCTGTACGCCGATCCACTCGCCGCACCTCGGGCGCCCCGTACCCGGGGGCCGGGGCGACTGCTGCGGGTCGTCGTCGGGACGCTGGAAACCGGGGCGTCCTGGGTCATCGACCTACGCCGTATCCCGCACTGGCTGATCGTCGGCGCCACGCGCTCCGGCAAGTCCACGCTGATCCACGCCCTCGTCGCCGGACTCGCCCCGCAACCGGTCGCCCTCGTCGGCATCGACTGCAAGGGCGGCATGGAACTGTCCCTCTACGGCCCCCGCCTCTCCGCCCTCGCGACTGACCGGGCACAGGCGGTACGGCTGCTGTCCGCGCTGGTGGACCTCACCCTTGCCCGCATGACGGTCTGCCGCACCGCCGGGGTCCGCAACATATGGGGCCTCGCCGAGAGGGAACGGCCAGTCCCGGTCGTCGTCATCGTGGACGAGATCGCGGAACTCTTCCTCGTCGCCGGACGCCATGAGAAGGACGAAGCCCATGCGGCCGGCACCGCCCTGATCCGGCTCGCCCAACTCGGCGCGGCCCTCGGCGTCTTCCTCGTCGTCGCCGGGCAGCGCGTCGGCTCCGACCTGGGGCCCGGCGTCACCGCGCTCCGAGCCCAACTCGGCGGCCGGGTCTGCCACCGCGTCGCCGACCCCGGCACTGCGGAAATGACCCTCGGTGACCTCAATCCGGACGCCCTCAAGGCCGCTCAAGCCATCACCCCCGAACAGGCCGGCACCGCCGTGCTCGCCTCTGGCGACGGTTGGGAGCGCGGCCGGTCCCACCTGGTCACCGAGGCGGACGCCGAAGCCGTCGCCACCGCCCACGCGCACCTGACCCCCGCACTGCCGGAACTGTCCGCCGCCCTGGTCTGACAAGGAGCGTCACCGTGCTGGTCACCACCTCGGCCGTGCTGCTGCTCGGCCTCGCGATCTGGTTCCTCCTGCGCATCCGCTACCTGCGCTGGCTGGACGTGCTGCTCTGCGGCGCCTTCGGCTTCCTGCTCTCCCGCACCGTCGCCGCGCCGCTGGTCTCGCTCCTGCTCTCCGGGGTGAACGGCCTGCTCGGACAGATGCGCTTCTGAGCCCTCCACAGCGCGCCGCGACGTGCCCCGACGAACGACCCGAACGAAAGGCATCCGGCCGTGTCCGACTACACCATCCGCTCCGGTGACCGTGCCGCCTTCCTGGCCGGCCTGCGGGAGCTGACCGACTTCCTGACCGCCAACCCGACCGTCCTCGTGCCGCGCCGCCCGTCCTTCGCCGTCCTGGTCGACGCGGACGACTCCGACGCCCGCCGGGCCGGGGTGGAGTCCGCTGCCTCCGCGCTCGGCGTCCCGGTCGCCGACCTCGGCATGGGCTACTTCGACGCCCGCCGGGAGTTCGGCCCCATCTCGTACCTGGTCATCGGCGTTCCGCCCCAGGGCCGGCAGTGACCACCCGTTCCGCGGGCTCCCGACGGGGCGCGAAGTCGCCAAACCCGACCCCGCCAGGAGCCCACTCCCTCGCCACATGAGCAGTGAAAGGAGCACTCACACTGTGTCCACCGCCCACCGTCCGCGCAAATCCCACGCGCCGGACTGCGACCTCCGGGCGCCCGACGACCACCCGGCCACCTGCGCCGGCCACGAACAGGTCGTCCTGGTCGCCCTCGACGCCGCCGAACGCCGCCTCTGCCCCGGCCACGCCGCAGCGGTCTGGCTGACGGACCCGACGTACCGGTTCAGCGCCAAGACCCGACCGGAGACCATCGCCGCCGTCATGGGGTACGCCTTCGGCCCCGGGAACGGAGGGCGCCGATGAACGCGCCGCCGCCGCTCCCGCCCGCCGTGGCCGCGCTGCTGGACCGTGCGGCCCGGCCTGACTTCCCCGACTGGCGCCGTACCGTCATCCGCCTCGGCGGCTGCACCAACCCGGTCCACCTCGTCGGCTCCGCCGTCCTGGTCGATACGGCGACAGGGGAAGCCCTGACCGATGTCGACGGCTCCGACCCGAACGGCAGGCGTCTGCTGACCGCCTGCGGCAACCGCCGTGCCTCGGTCTGCCCCGCCTGCTCCCGCGTCTACCAGGCGGACACCTACCAACTCGTACGCGCCGGCCTCGTCGGCGGCAAGGCGGTACCGGATGCGGTGAGCGAGCACCCCCGAGTGTTCGCCACCCTCACCGCTCCCGGCTTCGGGCCGGTCCACACCCGCCGGGAGCAGTCGGGCCGCGTACGCCCGTGCCGTCCCCGCCGGGATGCGAAGAACTGCCCGCATGGCGTGCCCCTCGGCTGCTCCGAGCGGCACGCGCCGGATGACCCCCGCCTCGGCGAACCACTCTGCCCCCGCTGCTACGACTACGCCGGGGCCGTGCTCTGGCAGTCCTGCGCCGGCCTGCTCTGGCACCGCTTCGGCATCGAGCTACGGCGGGAGATCGCCCGCAGGGCCGGGCTGTCCCGTGCCGAGCTGGCGGACGTTGCCCGGCTCTCGTACGCGAAGGTCGCCGAGTACCAGCGGCGCGGCCTGGTCCACTTCCATGCCGTGGTCCGCCTCGACGGCCCGGACGGGCCGGACTCGCCACCGCCCTCCTGGGCGAGCGCCGCCCTGCTCGCCGATGCCGTCCCCGCGGCCGTCGCACGGGTCCACTTCCAGGCGCCCGGCTCGGCGGTCGTCGGGACGCGTGTGCTGCGCTTCGGCACTCAGGTCGACGTACGCCCGGTCGCCGCCTCACCTGCGGGGGAGCGGCCTGCGTCGGGCGCGGTGGCCGGGTACATCGCCAAGTACGCCACCAAGGGCGCCGAGACGGCCGGCGCGGTCGACGGACGTATCCGGTCCGCACGGGAAATGGTCCTTCTGCCGGTGCGGGCGCACGTGCTGCGCATGATCGGTACGTGCTGGTGGCTCGGCGGCCTCCCCGCCTTCGCGGGCCTCGGCCTGCGCCGCTGGGCGCACATGCTCGGCTACGGCGGCCACTTCTCCACCAAGTCCCGCCGCTACTCGACCACCCTCGGCGAACTCCGCCGTGCCCGCGCCGAGCACCGCGCCCAGGAGCAACGCGCCGCCTTGGGCCTGGCGGGCCATCCCGTGGCCTACGTCGGCCAGTGGCGGTACGCCGGACGCGGCTACTCCCCGGAAGCCGCCCTCCTCGCGGCCTCGGTACGGGAGGACGGTGTTCCCCATGGCGCGTGACCGGACCGGCATCGAGCTGCTCACCGTGCGCCAAGTGCTGGAGGAACTGGGCGGCGTCTCCCGCCGCACCTTCTACCGCTGGCGTGAACTCCACCTTGCCCCCGCCTGCATCCGGCTCCCGAACGGTGAACTCCGGGTCCGGCGTGACGCCCTCGACGCGTGGGTGGAGGAGCGGACGGAGCACACGGGCGGTGGTGTCCGGTGAAGTCGTACAAGGTCGTCATCTGGAAGCTGAGCGTCAACCGGTCCGCCAAGAAGCCGACCCACCTCGTGCGCTGGTCGGTCGACGGCCAGCCCTTCCACGAGTCGCACAGGACCAAGGCTCTCGCCGACCGCTTCCGCGCAAAGCTCCTGCGCGCCACCGACAAGGGCGAAGCCTTCGACACCGTGACCGGACTGCCCGACTCCCTCCGGGGCGGCAAGGTCGCGCTCAGCTTCGCAGAGCTGGCGGTGAAGTACGTGGATGCCCGGTGGGCGGAGGCGTCGGCGAAGCAGCGCGACAGCATGACCGATGCGCTCTCCACCGTCCTGGCGGTCCCCGTCAAGGCCGTGCGCGGACGGCCGGCGCCCACGGTCCTGCGCCGCGCGGCGCGGTCGTACCTGCTGCCTCCTCCTCGCCGGGAGAGGGAGCGGCCCAAGGAGATCGCCGCCGCACTGACGTGGCTGTCCAAGGCGTCCCTCCCCGTGGCCGAACTGTCGGAGGGGAGCCGCGCCCAGGACCTGGTGGACGCCCTGACCCGTCGCCTCGACGGCAAGCCGGCCGCGACACAGACCTACCGGCGTCGTCGGGCGGTGGTCTTCAACGTGTTGCAGTACGCGGTCGAGCTGGGTGCCCTGAATGCCAACCCGCTCTCCCAGGTGCGCAGGAAGCGGGGCAAGCGGGCTGTGCAGGAAGTCGACCGGCGGGTGGTGGTCAACCCCCGGCAGGCACGGGAGCTGCTGACCGCGCTCACCTACGTCGGCGGCTACGACAGGGCGAGCGGACGACGGCTGCGGGCGTTCTTCGGATGCCTGTACTACGCGGCCATGCGGCCCGGTGAAGCGCTGGGTCTGCGCCGGTCGGACTGCACGCTCCCGGAGAAGGGGTGGGGTCGTATCGAGCTGGCCGAGACCCGGCCCACGGCTGGCAAGGCGTGGACGGACTCCGGGGAGGCTCACGACCGTCGGGGCCTCAAGCAACGGGAAGCGGGCGAAGTACGGATGGTCCCCATCCCGCCCCCACTCGTCCGCCTGCTCCTCGACCACGTCAAGGAGTTCGGCACGGCGGAAGACGGCCGTCTGTTCTCCAGTGAGCGGGGCAACGTCATCGCCGCGTCCTCGTACTCCCGCGTGTGGAAGCAAGCGCGGGAACTGGCTCTCCTGCCGCATCAGGTCACGTCAGTCATGGCGGCCCGGCCCTACGACCTCCGGCACGCCGGAGTGTCCCAGTGGCTCAACTCCGGTGTCCCCGCACCGGAGGTGGCAGCGCGGGCCGGGCACTCGGTGGACGTGCTCCTCAAGATCTACGCCAAGTGCATCGACGGTCAGGAGGCGGAGATGAACGACCGGATCATGCAAGGGCTGGGGGAGGACGACGGCATGCCGTGAGAGGCGTACACGCCTCGCTCGGAGGCCCTGGGGCGGACGCGCTCCGGGGCCTTCTTCGTGTCCATGTGAGCAGTCCGGAAACGGCGCCCCACCTGCGCGAACGACGCTCAAGATCATTACGTCGTCATTACGTGATCACTGGCAAACGGCTGCTTTCGGTGGCACCCGCCTGCACATACGCGAAGACCCCGACTCCAGCGAACTAGCTGGTGGCGGGGTCTTTAGGCACTTCCTGCGAAGTGCCCCCGGCAGGATTCGAACCTGCGCACACGGCTCCGGAGGCCGTTGCTCTATCCCCTGAGCTACGGGGGCGTGTCGGTCGCGGTGGGTGTTGCTCGCGGCGACGGGTAGAACACTACCAGCTCCCCCGGGGTGGTCATGAACGGGTTTTCGCGGGTCGGGCCCCCTCCCCGGCGTCAGTCGTGACGGTGTTGTCCCCCGCGCGGGGTGGAAGTGGGGAAAACCCGGACGCGGTGGCCGGCCCGGACCTACTCTCGAGTGGTGCCTAGGGCGTCTGGCCGAGTTCTTGTTGTGGACGACAACAAGGTCATCCGGCAGTTGATCAGGGTCAATCTCGAGCTGGAGGGCTTCGAGGTCGTGACCGCGGCCGATGGTGCCGAGTGTCTGGAAGTCGTCCATCAGGTGCGGCCCGACGCGGTCACGCTGGACGTGGTCATGCCTCGGCTGGACGGGCTGAGGACGGCTGCCCGGCTGCGTGCCGATCCGCTGACGCGGGACCTTCCGATCGCCATCGTCAGCGCCTCCACGCAGTACGAGGTCGATGCCGGGGCGGATGCCGATGTCGACGCGTTCCTCTCGAAGCCGTTCGAGCCGGCTGAGCTGGTGGGCCTCGTGCGGCGGTTGGTCGAGGGGAGGAGCGCCGGCGCCGGGGTGGGGGCCGGTTCCGGTTGTTCTGGTTCCGTGGTGTCGCCTTCGCCTTCGCCGCCGGCTTCGCGTTCGGGTTCCGGTGTCGGCGGGGAGAGTGAGTCGTCGGCTCAGGCCTGACGCCCCCGGCCGCGCGCCCCGTCCACATCCCGGGACTGCCGTAAACCGGGTCGCCTACCCGCCCCCTTCCTCCCCTACGCTTGACCCGTGACCCCCGTAGAGCTCTCCCGTACCGTGCTGCACGCGGTGCGTCGTGCCGTCGACGCGGGGGAGCTGCGCGTGAGCGTCCCGGCGCGGGCCGTGGTCACGCCGCCGGGGCCCGGCGGGTGCGGGGACTACGCCACCAACATCGCCCTCCAGCTCGCCCGGCCGGCCGGGCAGCCGCCGTACCGGGTCGCCGAGGTGCTGCGGCCGTACCTCGCCGGTGCCGACGGCATCACCGACGTCGTGCTCACCGGGCCCGGGTTCCTGAACATCAGCCTCGATGAAGGTGCCGCACGCGACGGCGTCGTCGCCGAGATTCTGCGGCGGGGGGAGCGGTACGGGCACGCCGACGGGTCCTACGTGCCCGGCGGGCCCGGCGGGTCCGACAGCCGTGCCGTGCGGCTGCACACGCCGCGCGACGTCCGTGCCGTCGTCGTCGCCGACGCCGTCGCCCGTGTGCTGCGCTCGCAGGGCGCCGTCGTGCGGGTGACCGCCGAGGGGCTCGACCCCGCGTGGGCCAGCCTCCTCGGCGTGCGTGTCGACGCCGTCGGTCCGGCCCCCGCCGAGCCGGTCGTCGACGTACGGCCCGTTCCCGCGCCCGCGGACCCGCTGCCGCTCGGCCGGGACGCCGGGCGCTGGGCGCTGCTGCACCCCGCCGCGCACGACCGGCCCCGGATCGGCGAGGAGCACCTCGTCCAGCGCGAGAGCAACCCCCTCTTCCGCGTGCGGTACGCCCACGCCCGTACGCGCGCCCTCACCCGCAACGCCGCGGACCTCGGGTTCGGCGCCCACCCCGGCCCCGTCGCCCGCCAGGACCTCCTCGCCGTGCTCGCCGACCATCCCCGCGTGCTCGCCGCCACCGCGGCCCACCGGGCCCCCGACCGGCTCGCCCGGCATCTCGTCACCGTCGCCGACGCCGCGCTGCCCTTCCTGCCCGCCGTGCTGCCCCGCGGTGGGGAGAAACCCTCGGCCGCCCACCGCGCCCGGCTCGCGCTCGCCGAAGCCGCCGGGACGGTGCTGGCCGGCGGCCTGTCCCTGCTCGGTATCGACGCACCCGACCACCTCTGAGAGAGCACCGAAGACGCCATGAGCCGTTCCGCACACCCCGCCGGGCCCCGTCACGCCGACGTCCTCCCCGAGGGGCACTACTCCGCGCCGCCCGCCGACCTCAACGCCCTCGACCCCAAGGTGTGGGCCCAGACCGTCGAGCGGGACGAGGACGGTGTGGTCACCGTCGGCGGGATCACCGTCACGCGGCTCGCCGAGGAGTACGGCACCCCCGCCTATGTCCTCGACGAGGCCGACTTCCGCAGCCGGGCGCGCGCCTGGCGCACCGCCTTCGGAGCCGACGCCGACGTCTTCTACGCGGGCAAGGCATTCCTGTCGCGGGCCGTCGTGCGGTGGCTGGACGAGGAGGGGCTGAACCTCGACGTGTGCTCGGGGGGCGAACTGGCCACCGCGCTGTCCGCCGGGATGCCCGCCGACCGCATCGCCTTCCACGGCAACAACAAGTCGCCCGAGGAGATCGAGCGGGCCGTGCGGGCCGGGGTCGGGCGGATCGTGCTCGACTCGTTCCAGGAGATCGCGCGGGTCGCCCACATCGCGCAGTCCCTCGGGGTCCGGCAGCGGGTGCAGATCCGTATCACCGTCGGCGTCGAGGCGCACACGCACGAGTTCATCGCCACCGCCCACGAGGACCAGAAGTTCGGGATCCCGCTGGCCGGGGGACAGGCGGCGGAGGCCGTGCGGCGGGCGCTGCGGCTCGACGGGCTGGAACTGATCGGGATCCACTCGCACATCGGGTCGCAGATCTTCGACATGTCCGGGTTCGAGGTCGCCGCGCACCGGGTGGTCGGGCTGCTCAAGGACATCCGGGACGAGCACGGGGTCGAGCTGCCCGAGATCGACCTCGGGGGCGGGCTCGGGATCGCGTACACGAGTGACGACGACCCCCGGGAGCCGCACGAGATCGCCAAGGCGCTCACCGAGATCGTCACGCGGGAGTGCGAGGGCGCGAAGCTGCGCACGCCGCGCATCTCCGTCGAGCCGGGACGCGCCGTCGTCGGGCCGACCGCCTTCACGCTCTACGAGGTCGGCACGGTCAAGCCCCTCGACGGGCTGCGGACGTACGTCTCCGTGGACGGCGGCATGTCGGACAACATCCGCACCGCGCTGTACGACGCCGAGTACAGCGTCGCCCTCGTCTCCCGCGCCTCCGACGCGGAGTCGATGCTGGTGCGGGTCGTCGGCAAGCACTGCGAGAGCGGTGACATCGTGGTCAAGGACGCCTTCCTGCCGGGGGACCTGGCACCCGGTGACCTCATCGCCGTCCCCGCGACCGGGGCGTACTGCCGGTCCATGGCCAGCAACTACAACCACGTGCTGCGTCCGCCCGTCGTCGCCGTGCGGGACGGCGAGGCACGGGTCATCGTGCGCAGGGAGACCGAGGAGGACCTGCTGCGTCTCGACGTGGGGTGAGTGGTCCAGGTCACGCTTGTACCGCCGGGGCGGAAGATCTTCCGTCGACCGCCCCTGCGAAAATGAAATAAACGTCTCATGATGCGGACGAATGGCAGGAAATCCCGTCCGGTGCGTGAGACTGGTCGAACCGTAGACGGTAAGAGGAAACGAGGTCGGATGATGCGTACGCGTCCGCTGAAGGTGGCGCTGCTGGGCTGTGGAGTGGTCGGCTCAGAGGTGGCGCGCATCATGACGACGCACGCCGACGACCTCGCCGCCCGGATCGGAGCCCCCGTGGAGCTGGCGGGCGTCGCCGTACGGCGGCCCGGCAAGGTGCGCGAGGGCATCGACCCCGACCTCGTCACCACCGACGCCACCGCCCTCGTCAAGCGCGGGGACATCGACGTCGTCGTCGAGGTCATCGGCGGCATCGAGCCCGCCCGGACCCTCATCACCACCGCCTTCGAGCACGGCGCCTCCGTCGTCTCCGCCAACAAGGCGCTCCTCGCGCAGGACGGCGCCGCCCTGCACGCCGCCGCCGACGCCAACGGCAAGGACCTCTACTACGAGGCCGCCGTCGCCGGCGCCATCCCGCTGATCCGGCCGCTGCGCGAGTCCCTCGCCGGCGACAAGGTCAACCGCGTGCTCGGCATCGTCAACGGCACGACCAACTTCATCCTCGACGCCATGGACACCACCGGCGCCGGGTACCAGGAAGCGCTCGACGAGGCCACCGCCCTCGGATACGCCGAGGCCGACCCGACCGCCGACGTCGAGGGCTTCGACGCCGCCGCCAAGGCCGCCATCCTCGCCGGGATCGCCTTCCACACCCGCGTGCGTCTCGACGACGTCTACCGCGAGGGCATGACCGAGGTCACCGCCGCCGACTTCGCCTCTGCGAAGGAGATGGGCTGCACCATCAAACTCCTCGCGATCTGCGAGCGGGCCGCGGACGGGGCGTCGGTCACCGCGCGGGTGCATCCCGCGATGATCCCGCTCAGCCACCCGCTGGCGAACGTGCGCGGTGCCTACAACGCCGTCTTCGTGGAGTCGGACGCCGCCGGGCAGCTCATGTTCTACGGCCCCGGCGCCGGCGGTTCGCCGACCGCGTCCGCCGTCCTCGGCGACCTGGTCGCCGTCTGCCGCAACCGGCTGGGCGGGGCCACCGGGCCCGGCGAGTCCGCCTACGCCGCGCTGCCCGTCTCGCCGATGGGCGACGTCGTCACCCGCTACCACATCAGCCTCGACGTGGCCGACAAACCGGGCGTCCTCGCCCAGGTCGCGACCGTGTTCGCGGAGCACGGGGTCTCCATCGACACCGTGCGCCAGTCCGGCAAGGACGGCGAGGCCTCCCTCGTCGTCGTCACCCACCGCGCGTCCGACGCCGCCCTCGGCGGTACGGTCGAGGCGCTGCGCAAGCTCGACACCGTGCGGGGTGTCGCCAGCATCATGCGGGTTGAAGGAGAGTAACCAGCAATGACCCACCAGTGGCGCGGAATCATCGAGGAGTACCGGGACCGGCTGCCCGTCTCCGACAGCACGCCCGTCGTGACGCTCCGCGAGGGCGGCACGCCGCTCGTGCCCGCGCAGGTGCTCTCCGAGCGCACGGGCTGCGAGGTCCACCTCAAGGTGGAGGGCGCGAACCCGACCGGGTCCTTCAAGGACCGCGGCATGACCATGGCCATCAGCAAGGCCAAGGAGGAGGGCGCGCAGGCCGTCATCTGCGCCTCCACGGGCAACACGTCCGCCTCCGCCGCCGCCTACGGCGTCCGGGCCGGGATGGTCTCCGCCGTCCTCGTGCCGCAGGGCAAGATCGCGCTCGGCAAGATGGGCCAGGCCCTCGTGCACGGCGCGAAGATCCTCCAGGTCGACGGCAACTTCGACGACTGCCTCACCCTGGCCCGCGCGCTCAGCGACAACTACCCCGTGGCGCTGGTCAATTCGGTCAACCCGGTGCGCATCGAGGGGCAGAAGACCGCCGCCTTCGAGATCGTGGACATGCTCGGCGACGCGCCGGACATCCACGTCCTGCCGGTGGGCAACGCGGGCAACATCACCGCGTACTGGAAGGGCTACAAGGAGTACGCCGCCGACTCGGTCAGCACGAGGACGCCGCGCATGTGGGGCTTCCAGGCCTCCGGCAGCGCCCCGATCGTGCGCGGCGAGGTCGTCAAGGACCCGTCGACCATCGCCACCGCCATCCGCATCGGCAACCCCGCCTCGTGGGACTTCGCGCTCGCCGCGCGGGACGAGTCGGGCGGCGCCATCGACGAGGTGACGGACCGTGAGATCCTGCGCGCCTACCGGCTGTTGGCCTCCCAGGAGGGCGTCTTCGTGGAGCCCGCGTCCGCCGCGTCGGTGGCCGGTCTGCTGAAGGCCGCCGAGCAGGGCAAGGTCGACCCGGGCCAGCGGATCGTGTGCACCGTCACCGGCAACGGCCTCAAGGACCCCGACTGGGCCGTCGCCGGCGCCCCGCAGCCGGTCACCGTGCCGGTCGACGCGGCGACGGCGGCCGAGCGGCTCGGGCTGGTCTGAGCGCCGCCGCCCGAACGCGACCGGCGTAAGAGGGCGTAAGCGACGCCCGTCCGGGAAAGTCACTTACGGGGGGTGCACAGGGGGCTTACGACACGCATCGTGCGCCTCCTGTGCGCCCTATGTCGCCACGGAACCTTCCTTCGATAGGCTGTACCGAACCCGCCCGCCGCATATGCCGCGGCGCCGCGCCGTCCCCGCGGCCGGCGGTGGCCGGCCGTTCGGCAGGCAGCGGCGAAGCCCCGGGGTTCCGGCTTCACCCCGTACGTCATCGAATGTCATTCGACAGTCACGCAGCTCAAGGAGAGTCATCGAGCGATGGCCGGTCCAGCGTTCCGCGCCGCCGCCGTCAGGGTGCGCGTCCCCGCCACCAGCGCCAACCTCGGCCCGGGCTTCGACGCCCTCGGCCTCGCGCTGGGCTTGTACGACGACGTCGTCGTCCGGGTGGCCGACTCCGGGCTGCACATCGACATCGCGGGTGAGGGCAGCGAGACCCTGCCGCGCGACGAGAAGCACCTCCTCGTGCGCTCCCTGCGCACCGCGTTCGACCTGCTGGGCGGGCAGCCGCGCGGCCTGGAGATCGTCTGCGCCAACCGCATCCCGCACGGCCGCGGACTCGGCTCCTCCTCCGCCGCCATCTGCGCCGGCATCGTCGCCGCGCGCGCGGTGACCATAGGCGGCGAGGCCCGCCTCGACGACGAGGCGCTGCTCGACCTCGCCACCGAGATCGAGGGCCACCCCGACAACGTGGCGGCCTGTCTGCTGGGCGGCTTCACCCTGTCCTGGATGGAGTCCGGCGCCGCCCGGGCGATCAGGATGGAGCCCGCCGATTCCATCGTTCCGGTGGTTTTCGTGCCCGGGAAGCCGGTACTGACCCAGACCGCGCGCGGACTGCTCCCGCGCTCCGTCCCGCATGTCGACGCCGCCGCCAACGCCGGCCGTGCCGCGCTGCTCGTCGAGGCCCTGACCCGGCGCCCCGAGCTGCTGCTGCCGGCCACCGAGGACCGACTGCACCAGGAGTACCGCGCGCCGGCCATGCCGGAGAGCGCCGCCCTGGTGGAGCGGCTGCGCGCCGACGGCATTCCCGCGGTGATCTCCGGCGCGGGGCCCACGGTGATGGCACTGGCCGACGCCGGCACGGCCGACAAGGTCGAGGCGCTGGCCGGCACGGACTGGGCGGCCAACCGGCTGAGCCTGGACGAGCAGGGCGCGAGCGTGCTGCCTCTGGCGACCGTCGGCGACATCTAGACGCACGGTTGCCGGATTTCGAGAGGGGGAATGTTTGTTGGATCCGGTAGTGTTAATCTCAAGTCTGCACCCGACCCCACCATGGCGAGGTGCCTCGTGTCCCCGTCCGGGACAGACATTCTTCCGGGAGCCCCCCAAGTCGCATTGTGTGGTGGACGTCGTACGTGATCAGTACGGCCGACACGGACACTGAGCGGCCCGCCGGGCACGCTTCGGAACCGGTGCGACCACGCCGCGTGACACAGACACTGGGTGCCACGGCCAGGGGGCGCGCCATCACCAGATATCTCTTCCGCCGTTCAGGCGGACCACCGCCCCGGCACGGTTCACACAGCAAGGACCGAAGCCGGACAGCACAACCGGTCGCCGAGCCAGACAGGCCGACGTCCGCTCCAGGGAAGGACCCTTCGTGAGCGACACCACCGATCTGATGGGCGCACGTGTCGAGGAGACCGCTGCCGCGCCCTCCACGGACGCCTCCGCGCCTGCCACCGGTGCCGGCTCCCGGCGGCGCCGCGGTACCGGCCTCGAGGGCATGGTGCTGGCCGAGCTGCAGCAGGTCGCGTCCGGCCTCGGCATCAGGGGCACCGCGCGGATGCGCAAGAGCCAGCTGATCGAGGTCATCAAGGAAGCGCAGGCCGCGGGCGGAGCCCCCGCCAAGGCCGCGCCCGCCGCCGCGGACACCGCCGGCGAGACCAAGCCGAAGCGCCGCAGCACCTCCCGCGCCCGTACGGGCGACGAGGCCCCCGCCGAGAAGGCGGAGAAGGCCGGAGGCAAGGCCGGCAAGAAGGCCGACAAGGCCGCCGACCAGCAGCAGATCGAGATCCCCGGACAGCCGTCTCCCAAGGTCTCGCCCACGGCCGACCAGGCCGGTGCCGCCGGTGACGAGGCCCCCGCCGAGCGTCGTCGCCGCCGGGCCACCGCCGACGCGGGCAGCCCGTCCGCCGCCGCCACCGAGACGGTGGCCGTCGAGACGAGGAGCGAGCCGAAGGACGGGTCCTCGGCCCAGCAGCAGTCGCAGGGCCACCAGGGCGACGCCCGTTCCGACGGCGAGGGCGGCGAGGGCCGCCGTCGCGACCGCCGGGAGCGCGGCGACCGCGACCGCGACCGCGACCGCGACCGCGGCGGCGACCGGGACCGCGGCGACCGCGGACGCGACCGCGACCGCCGGGGCAAGGGCGACGACCAGCAGCAGGGCGGCCAGCGCCAGCAGCAGGGCGGCGGACGCCAGGACCGTCAGCAGCAGCAACAGCAGGACGACGACGACTTCGAGGGCGGCCGTCGCGGCCGTCGCGGCCGCTACCGTGACCGCCGGGGCCGCCGCGGGCGCGACGAGATCCAGCAGGAGCCGCAGATCAACGAGGACGACGTCCTCATCCCGGTCGCCGGCATCCTCGACATCCTCGACAACTACGCGTTCATCCGCACCTCCGGCTACCTGCCGGGCCCGAACGACGTGTACGTCTCCCTCGCCCAGGTCCGCAAGAACGGCCTGCGCAAGGGCGACCACCTCACCGGTGCCGTGCGCCAGCCCAAGGAGGGCGAGCGCCGCGAGAAGTTCAACGCGCTGGTCCGCCTGGACTCCGTCAACGGCATGGCGCCCGAACACGGCCGCGGACGCCCGGAGTTCAACAAGCTGACGCCGCTGTACCCGCAGGACCGACTGCGTCTGGAGACGGACCCCGGCGTCCTCACCACCCGCATCATCGACCTCGTCGCGCCGATCGGTAAGGGCCAGCGCGGTCTGATCGTGGCCCCGCCGAAGACCGGCAAGACCATGATCATGCAGGCGATCGCCAACGCGATCACGCACAACAACCCCGAGTGCCACCTGATGGTCGTCCTGGTCGACGAGCGTCCGGAAGAGGTCACCGACATGCAGCGGTCGGTGAAGGGCGAGGTCATCTCCTCGACCTTCGACCGCCCGGCCGAGGACCACACCACGGTCGCGGAGCTGGCCATCGAGCGCGCCAAGCGCCTGGTGGAGCTGGGTCACGACGTGGTCGTGCTGCTCGACTCGATCACGCGTCTGGGCCGTGCGTACAACCTCGCCGCCCCGGCCTCCGGCCGCATCCTGTCCGGTGGTGTCGACTCGACCGCCCTGTACCCGCCGAAGCGCTTCTTCGGTGCGGCCCGCAACATCGAGGACGGCGGCTCGCTGACCATCCTCGCCACCGCCCTGGTGGACACCGGGTCCCGCATGGACGAGGTCATCTTCGAGGAGTTCAAGGGCACCGGCAACGCCGAGCTGAAGCTCGACCGGAAGCTCGCCGACAAGCGCATCTTCCCGGCGGTGGACGTCGACGCGTCCGGCACCCGTAAGGAAGAGATCCTGCTCGGCAGCGACGAGCTGGCCATCACCTGGAAGCTGCGCCGCGTGCTGCACGCGCTCGACCAGCAGCAGGCGATCGAGCTGCTTCTCGACAAGATGAAGCAGACGAAGTCGAACGCCGAGTTCCTGATGCAGATCCAGAAGACGACCCCCACCCCGGGCAACGGCGACTGAGTCGTCGCGGGCCGTCCAAGGCGCAGTCCGAAGTCCCGTTCCGTCACACAGGTGACGGGGCGGGACTTCTGGCTTGTAGGATCAGCGCACCGCAGTGGGGGGGAACGTATTTTCGGATACGCCCACGGGGCGATCTGTGCTGCCTTCACGGGCCCGCGCCCGCCGTGCTCTTCTCTCCTGCTCGCGTTCACATCGACAGGAGACGTGAGTGACATCCACCCCTCGAAGAGCCCGGCTGGCTCTTCCCGCGGCCACCGCCGCACTCGCCCTGTCGGGCGCGGTCCTCGCGGCCGCCCCCGCCCAGGCGTCGGACACGACCCCGGTCCCGCCCCGGCCGACGGTCACCGAGCAGCCCGCCGCCGCCTCCCAGGCCGAGCTGCTGGAGCGCGTCAAGGGCTCCGGGGCCGCGGCCAAGGGCGACACCGCCGGCGCGCCCGCGCAGCCGAAGCCCACGCCGAGCGCCGAGGCCCCGTCCACCACCGTCGACCCGAAGATCATCGGCGGCAAGGACGCGACCATCTCCGAGGCGCCGTGGATGGTGCAGCTGCACTACCGCGACCGCAAGGGCACCGAGACCACCGAGGACGACGAGGGCTACTTCTGCGGCGGCACCCTGGTCGCCCCGGCGAAGGTCCTGACCGCCGCGCACTGCGTGTACGGCCTGGACTGGGCGAAGAACGGCGCCGTCGTCGCCGGCACGGCCAAGCTCCCGGAGGACGGCGACCTGCACGGCGGCCGGGTCGCCGGCGTGTGGCGCCAGTGGGTCAACCCCACCTACCGGCCCAGCAGCATCTCGGGCGGCGACCTCGCGGTGCTGACGCTGACCGAGGCGCTGCCGTACAAGACGCTCCAGCCGACGTCGAGCAGCGACACCGTCTCGTACGCCAACGGCACCCCGGCGACGGTCTACGGCTGGGGCCGCACCAGCTCCACCAGCGAGGACATCTCGCCGACGCTGAAGAAGGCGACCGTGCCGATGCGCTCGGACGCCGCCTGCACCTCGTACTGGGGCTCCGACTTCGTGGCCGGCCAGATGGCCTGCGCCGGCAATCCGGCCTCCGGCCAGGACGCCGGCACGGTCTCCCCGTGCAACGGCGACTCCGGCGGCCCGCTCGTGGTCAACGGCCGCATCGCCGGTGTCGTGTCCTGGGGCGTCAACGACTGCGTCGCCTCCGGTGCCTACGCCGTGTACGCCAAGACCCGCACCTACGCCGGTGACATCAACGCCCGCGTCGACGACACCGACCTCGACTTCGACGGTCTGGCGGACCTCTTCGCCCGCACGCCCGGCGGCACGGCCTACGAGTACTACTCGTTCGGCAACCGGGCGCCCTACCTGGGCGACCGCCTGGAACTGGGCGACTGGGGCGGGGTGAACCTGGTGCGCCAGGCCGACCTGGACCGCGACTTCTACCAGGACTACCTGTTCCGCACCACGGACGGTGTGCTGTACACCTTCGCCTTCAACGGTTCCGACCGCTACGAGGAGATCCGCGTCGGCGGCGGCTGGAACGCGATGAAGGACCTCCGCGTGCCGGGCGACCTGTCCGGCGACGCCCTGCCCGACCTGGTCGCCAAGGACAAGTACGGCGTCCTGTGGCTCTACCCCGGCAAGGGCAACGGCCTGTTCGGCACCCGCGCCCGGATCGGCGGCGGCTGGTCCGCGTACACGATCACGGGCAAGGGCGACTACAACCGCGACGGCAAGTCCGACCTGCTGGCGCGGGACGGCTCCGGCGTGCTGTGGCTGTACCCGGGCACCGGGAAGGCCGCGCCGGCGTTCGGCACCCGCGGCAAGGTCGGCGGCGGCTGGTCGGCGTACAACGCCCTCGCCACCGCCGGTGACCTCACCGGCGACGGCCGGACCGACCTGCTGGCCCGGGACACCTCCGGGGTGCTGTGGCTCTACAAGGGCACCGGCAAGACGGGCTCGGCGACGTTCCAGGCCCGGACCAGGGTCGGCGGCGGCTGGGGGGCGTTCAACCTCTTCGGCTGATCCCACCGGAACCGCCGGCCGACCGCGTGCCAGGGCCGCCTCCCTCGGGGGGCGGCCCTTCGCGTTGCGATCCTCACCACACGCACCGGTCATGCCACCGCCGCCGGGTACCCGGGCGGGTCCTCGCATACTTCCAGGTCAGCGAGGTGCGCCTGGCCGTGCCGGGCACGGTGCGTGACCATTTCCCCACCCGGTCGCCACAGACCGTTGTGCAACCCTGTCCCGAGTTCCGCCGTCCCCGTAACGGAGGGACGATGGGGAGGTACCGGTGGAGAACCGCCGGAGCCGACACCGACCCGACCCTGAGCGCAGGGGGTAAGCGACCGGACGACCGACCGAGGAGCACATGTCCGCCCAGAGCACGCCGGAACCCGCGATACCCGGTCCCGGGGAGTCCCGCACCGCCGGCTCCCGCCGGGGCAAAGGGCGCCGCCGCAAGCCCCGCGCCGGACGGCGCAAGGCACTGCTCGTCGCGGCCTGGAGCGCCGCGGGCATCGTGGTCCTGGGCGGCACCGGGGCGGGCGTCCTCTACTTCAAGCTCAACGGCAACCTCACGAGCCTCGACATCGACCAGGCCCTCGGCACCGACCGGCCCGACAAGGCCGACGACGGCTCCCAGAACATCCTGGTCCTCGGCTCGGACACCCGCTCGGGCGGCAACCAGGACCTCGGCGGCGGCACCGACGACGGCACCGCCCGCTCCGACACCGCGATGGTCGTGCACGTCCACAAGGGCCACAAGAAGGCCAGCGTGGTCTCCATCCCGCGCGACACCCTCATCGACCGCCCCGAGTGCACCGACACCGATGGCGCCGAGCACCCCGCCGCCGACGACGTGATGTTCAACTCCGCCTACTCCACCGGCGGCGCCGCCTGCGCCGTCAAGACCGTCGAGTCCCTCAGCGGCCTGCGCATGGACCACTACCTGGAGGTCGACTTCAGCGGCTTCCAGAAGCTCATCGACGACCTCGGCGGCGTGGACATCACCACCACCGAGGCCATCAAGGACCCGGACAGCCACCTGGACCTCCCGGCCGGCACCCACACCCTCGACGGCGAGCAGGCCCTCGGCCTGGTCCGCACCCGCCACGGCGTCGGCGACGGCTCCGACCTCGGCCGCATCCAGCTCCAGCAGGCCTTCGTCAAGGCCCTGGTCGAGCAGGTCAAGGACATCGGCCTGCTCGGCAACCCCAAGAAGCTGTACGACGTCGCCGACACCGCCACCCGGACCGTGACCACCGACTCCGGCCTGGGCTCGGTGAACTCGCTGATGTCGTTCGCCGGCGGCCTGAAGAACATCGGCCCGGCCGGCCTGGACATGGTCACCATGCCGGTCGTCTACGACCCGGCGGACCCCAACCGGGTCCTGCTGGAGGAGGCCAAGGCCGAGCAGGTGTGGACGGCGCTGAAGCAGGACCGGGCGATCCCGGCGAACGCCACCGAGGGGACGGCCGCGGGCGGCGCCGGCGGCGTCGTGAACGCCTCGGAATAGATGACGGCAACCCCCGGTTTGGGGAGAGGACGCCAGTCCTGGCAGACTGGTACGTCGGCCCCGGTTCACGCTCCCGCATCCCGCGGCGGCGACCCGGCGCCCTCCCGAACCTAGGAGACACCTTGAAGCGCGACATCCACCCCGAGTACGTCGAGACGCAGGTCAGCTGCACCTGTGGCGCGTCGTTCACCACCCGCAGCACCATCGACAGCGGCACCATCCGCGCCGAGGTCTGCTCCGAGTGCCACCCGTTCTACACGGGCAAGCAGAAGATCCTCGACACCGGTGGCCGTGTGGCCCGCTTCGAGGCCCGCTTCGGCAAGGCTGCCGCCGGCTCCAAGAAGTAGCGAGCCACCGATCGCCGGTCCACGGCCGCTCCCCCCAGCCGGGGAGCGCCGGGACCGGCGTTTTTGGTCGCCCGCCTTCCCTTTCCCACGCAGTAGCAGGAGCCCAAGATGTTCGAGGCCGTCGAGGAACTCGTCGCCGAGCACGCCGACCTGGAGAAGAAGCTCGCCGACCCGTCGGTCCACTCCGACCAGGCCAACGCGCGCAAGCTGAACAAGCGCTACGCCGAGCTCACCCCGATCGTCGCCACGTTCCGCTCCTGGAAGCAGACGGGCGACGACATGGAGACGGCGCGCGAGTTCGCCGCCGACGACCCGGACTTCGCCGCCGAGGTCAAGGAGCTGGACAAGCAGCGCGAGCAGCTCACCGAGAAGCTCCGCCTCCTGCTCGTCCCGCGCGACCCCAGCGACGACAAGGACGTCATCCTCGAGATCAAGGCGGGCGCGGGCGGCGACGAGTCGGCCCTGTTCGCCGGCGACCTGCTGCGCATGTACCTGCGCTACGCCGAGCGGGTCGGCTGGAAGACCGAGATCATCGACGCCACCGAGTCCGAGCTGGGCGGCTACAAGGACGTCCAGGTCGCCGTGAAGACCAAGGGCGGCCAGGGCGCCACCGAGCCCGGACAGGGCGTCTGGGCCCGGCTGAAGTACGAGGGCGGTGTGCACCGCGTGCAGCGCGTGCCCGCGACCGAGTCCCAGGGCCGGATCCACACCTCCGCGGCCGGCGTGCTGGTCACGCCCGAGGCCGAGGAGGTCGACGTCGAGATCAACATGAACGATCTGCGGATCGACGTGTACCGCTCCTCCGGCCCCGGCGGCCAGTCCGTCAACACCACCGACTCCGCCGTGCGCATCACGCACATCCCGACCGGAGTCGTCGCCTCCTGCCAGAACGAGAAGAGCCAGCTGCAGAACAAGGAGCAGGCGATGCGTATCCTGCGCTCCAGGCTGCTCGCGGCGGCGCAGGAGGAGGCGGAGAGGGAGGCCGCGGACGCCCGGCGCAGCCAGGTCCGCACCGTCGACCGCTCCGAGAAGATCCGTACGTACAACTTCCCGGAGAACCGCATCTCGGACCACCGCGTCGGCTTCAAGGCGTACAACCTGGACCAGGTCCTGGACGGCGACCTCGACTCGGTGATCCAGGCCTGCGTCGACGCGGACTCGGCGGCCAAGCTCGCCGCCGCGTAGACCCCGCCGCCGCGCAAGCACCGCCGCACCACCCGCACCGGACCACAGCTCAGCCCCGGAGGACCAGCGTGAACCTGCTGCTCATGGAGGTGGCCCAGGCCACCCAGCGGCTGGCCGACGCCGGCGTGCCCTCGCCGCGCACCGACGCGGAGGAACTCGCCGCGTACCTGCACGGCGTGAAGCGGGGCGAGTTGCACACCGTGCCGGACGCGGACTTCGACGCCCGGTACTGGGAGGTCGTCGCCCGCCGGGAGGCGCGCGAACCGCTCCAGCACATCACCGGACGCGCCTACTTCCGCTACCTGGAGCTCCAGGTCGGCCCGGGCGTCTTCGTGCCCCGCCCCGAGACCGAGTCGGTCGTCGGGTGGGCCATAGACGCGGTACGCGCCATGGACGTCGTCGAGCCCTGCATCGTCGACCTGTGCACCGGCTCGGGCGCCATCGCGCTCGCGCTCGCGCAGGAGGTGCCGCGCTCGCGCGTGTACGCCGTGGAGCTGTCCGAGGACGCCCTCAAGTGGACCCGCAAGAACATGGAGGGGTCCAGGGTCGAGCTGCGCCAGGGCGACGCCCTGACGGCCTTCCCGGACCTCGACGGCCAGGTCGACCTGGTCGTCTCCAACCCGCCGTACATCCCGCTCACCGAGTGGGAGTACGTCGCCCCCGAGGCCCGCGACCACGATCCGCAGATGGCCCTGTTCTCCGGCGAGGACGGCCTCGACCTGATCCGCGGCCTGGAACGCACCGCCCACCGCCTGCTGCGCCCCGGCGGGGTCGTCGTCGTGGAGCACGCCGACACCCAGGGCGGGCAGGTGCCGTGGATCTTCACCGAGGAGCGGGGGTGGGCCGACGCGGCCGACCACCCCGACCTCAACAACCGCCCGCGGTTCGCGACCGCCCGCAAGGCGATGCCGTGATGACCGCTTCGACTCCAACCCCGCAGTACGTGTACGAGGAGGCCCGCTAAATGGCACGGCGATACGACACCAACGACGCGACCGACCGAGTGACCGGTCTGCGCGAGGCCGCGTCCGCCGTCCGCCGTGGCGAGCTCGTGGTGCTGCCGACGGACACGGTGTACGGCATCGGCGCCGACGCGTTCTCCGCGGAGGCCGTCGCCGACCTGCTGGACGCCAAGGGCCGGGGCCGCAACATGCCCACGCCCGTCCTCATCGGCTCGCCGAACACCCTGCACGGCCTGGTCACCGACTTCTCCGAGCTGGCCTGGGAGCTGGTCGACGCCTTCTGGCCGGGCGCGCTGACGCTGGTCGCCAAGCACCAGCCGTCCCTCCAGTGGGACCTCGGCGACACCCGCGGCACGGTCGCCGTCCGCATGCCGCTGCACCCGGTCGCCATCGAGCTGCTCACCGAGTTCGGCCCGATGGCCGTCTCCTCCGCCAACCTCACCGGCCACCCGGCGCCCGAGGACTGCGACGCCGCCCAGCAGATGCTCGGCGACTCCGTTTCCGTCTACCTCGACGGCGGCCCCACCCCCGGCAACGTCCCGTCGTCCATCGTCGACGTCACCCGCGAGGTGCCCGTGCTGCTGCGCGCGGGCGCGCTGTCGGCCGAGGAACTGCGCAAGGTGGTACCCGACCTCGAGGTGGCGAATTGACGGCCCCTGGGACGGGGCGTGGCATAGGCGACGGGGAACGTGCCGCGGAGATCACGACCACGTTCGTCGGACTTCCGCGCGACAGCTTCCGCATCCTCCACGTCAGCACCGGCAACGTCTGCCGCTCGCCCATCACCGAGCGGCTGACCCGGCATTTCGTGAGGGAGCGCCTCGGCGTGCTCGGCGGCGGCCTCATCGTGGAGAGCGCGGGCACCTGGGGCCACGAGGGCGCGCCCATGGAGACCAACGCGGAGACGGTCCTCGCCGACTTCGGCGCGGACGCGGCCGGTTTCACCGGGCGCGAGCTGCTGGACGAGCACGTGATCCGCGCGGACCTGGTGCTGACGGCGACGCGGGACCACCGCGCGCAGGTCATCTCCATGGGCCACTCGGCCGGACTGCGCACCTTCACCCTCAAGGAGTTCACCCGCCTGGTGAACGCCATCGACCCCGCGACGCTGCCTCCCCTGGAGGACGGCGTGGTCACCCGTGCCCGCGCCCTGGTCCGCGCGGCCGCCGCTCTACGCGGGTGGCTCCTGGCGCCGACGGCGGAGGCGGACGAGGTCTACGACCCGTACGGGGCGCCGCTGCCGTTCTTCCGGTCGATCGGCGACGAGATACACCAGGCGCTGGATCCCGTGGTGACAGCACTGACGGGCGTGGCCGCGCGCGCCTGACGCGGAGGAGCGGCGGTCGGAGTACCGGTGGTGGGACAATTCGGGCGTCCTGGGCGTGCCGGGCCTACATTGGTCGTACGTCACCGTCGACGCACGCCCGGAGCGCCCCATGTCGGTCACCCACCCCGTCCTCGAGACCGATGACAGCCCGCTCGGGCCCCTGCTGCGCCAGGACCCCGAGCTGGCCGAGATCCTGCTCGCCGAGGGCCGTCGGCAGTCGACCACCCTCCAGCTGATCGCCGCCGAGAACTTCACGTCCCCCGCCGTGCTGGCCGCCCTCGGCTCCCCGCTGGCCAACAAGTACGCCGAGGGCTACCCCGGTGCCCGGCACCACGGCGGCTGCGAGATCGTCGACGTCGCCGAGCGGCTCGCCGTGGAGCGCGCCCGGGCCCTCTTCGGCGCCGAGCACGCCAACGTGCAGTCCCACTCCGGCTCCTCCGCCGTACTGGCCGCCTACGCCGCCCTGCTGCGCCCCGGCGACACCGTCCTCGCCCTCGGCCTGCCCCACGGCGGTCACCTCACGCACGGCTCGCCGGCGAACTTCTCCGGCCGCTGGTTCGACTTCGTCGGCTACGGGGTGGACGCGGAGACCGGGCTGGTCGACCACGACCAGGTGCGGACCCTGGCCCGCGCCCACCGGCCCAAGGCGATCGTGTGCGGCTCGATCGCCTACCCCCGCCACATCGACTACGCCGCCTTCCGCGAGGTCGCCGACGAGGTGGGCGCCTACCTCATCGCGGACGCCGCCCACCCGATCGGGCTGGTCGCCGGGGGAGTGGCGCCCAGTCCGGTGCCGTACGCCGACATCGTCTGCGCCACCACGCACAAGGTGCTGCGCGGGCCGCGCGGCGGGATGCTCCTGTGCGGGGGCGAGCTGGCCGAGCGGGTGGACCGGGCGGTGTTCCCCTTCACCCAGGGCGGCGCGCAGATGCACACCATCGCCGCCAAGGCGGTCGCCTTCGGTGAGGCGGCGACCCCCGCGTTCGCCGCGTACGCCCGTCAGGTGGTCGTCAACGCGCGCGTCCTCGCCGCCCAGCTGGCCGCCGAGGGCCTGGCCGTCACCACCGGCGGCACCGACACCCACCTGCTGACCGTCGACCCCGCCCCGCTCGGTGTCGACGGGAGGACCGCGCGGGGCAGGCTCGCGGCGGCCGGGATCGTCCTGGACTGCTGTGCGCTTCCCCACGCCGACGCCCGGGGACTGCGCCTGGGCACGGCGGCGCTGACCACGCAGGGCATGGGGGAGCGCGAGATGCGGGCGGTCGCGACCCTGCTCGCCGAGGTGCTCCGGGGCGGGACGGACCCCGCCGCGGCGCGGGACGACGTACGGGATCTGGTCGCCCAGTTCCCGCCGTATCCGGACTGAGCCGGGGCAGGCGCGCGCATGTGCACGGCCGCACGTGCAACCATCGTCGCTACCCGGAAGTCCTCAACCATATGCGCGCATCGCTAGGGTGGTGGGCTGGGAATGGCCAGCGAGACCTGTGGGGAAGCCCGTGCGTGAATACCTGCTGACGCTCTGCGTCACGGCCGCGGTGACGTATCTGCTGACAGGGCCGGTACGGAAGTTCGCGATCGTGGCGGGGGCGATGCCGGAGATCCGGGCACGTGACGTGCACCGGGAGCCCACTCCGCGCCTCGGCGGGATCGCCATGTTCTTCGGACTGTGCGCCGGCCTCCTGGTCGCCGACCACCTCACCAACCTGAGTGAGGTCTTCGAGAAGTCCAACGAACCGCGGGCCCTGCTCTCCGGGGCGGCCCTGATCTGGCTGATCGGCGTCCTGGACGACAAGTTCGAGATCGACGCCCTGATCAAGCTGGGCGGGCAGATGATCGCCGCCGGCGTGATGGTGGTGCAGGGTCTGACCATCCTGTGGATCCCGGTGCCCTGGGTGGGCACGGTGGCGCTCACGCAGTGGCAGGGCACCCTGCTGACCGTGGCGCTGGTCGTCATCACCATCAACGCGGTCAACTTCGTGGACGGCCTGGACGGGCTCGCGGCCGGCATGGTGTGCATCGCGGCGGCGGCGTTCTTCATGTACGCCTACCGCGTCTGGTACTCGTACGGCATCGAGGCGGCGGCGCCCGCCTCGCTGTTCGCGGTCATCCTGATGGGCATGTGCCTGGGCTTCCTGCCGCACAACATGCACCCCGCCCGGATCTTCATGGGCGACTCCGGCTCGATGCTGATCGGGCTCGTGCTGGCGGCCGGCGCGATCTCGGTCACCGGGCAGGTCGACCCGGACGTGATGAACCTCTTCTCCGGGTCCGAGCGCAACACCGTGCACCAGATGGTGCCCGTCTACATCCCGCTGCTGATGCCGCTGACCATCATCGCCATCCCGGCCGCCGACCTGATCCTCGCGATCGTGCGGCGCACCTGGCGCGGCCAGTCGCCGTTCGCCGCGGACCGGGGGCACCTGCACCACCGGTTGCTGGAGGTGGGCCACTCGCACAGCCGCGCGGTGCTGATCATGTACTTCTGGTCGGCCCTGATCGCCTTCGGCGCACTCGCCTACTCCGTCAACTCGGCGTCGATGTGGATCGTGCTGGGCGTCGTCTTCCTGAGCGCGGTCGGCCTGGTCCTGCTCCTGCTGCCGCGCTTCACCCCCCGCGCCCCGCGCTGGGCCGAGCGCTTCGTGCCGCCCCGCTACCGCCGCCGGACCGCGGCCGCCGAGGCGGGCGACGGGTCCGCCGAGAGCGCCGACGCGGCGGGCGAGGCCGGGGAAGCCGACGAGCGCGTGCCGGTCGCCGCGGGCGTCCCGGGTGTCAACGGGGCCACCGCCATCGGTCACCGCTCGCGCGCAAGGTAAGAATCTGACTAGAGCATTGCCAAGTCGTGGGGGAAGGAACTGCCCCATTACCAGACAAATGGGCGCAGTAATTGCACAAACGCGCAGTGTCACTCTCATGTGTGACAGTAAGCACACCCGCAGGTAAAGGTCTCATCAAATAGTTTGTGATACGGTTCACGAGAACCCCCGGGTAGAGCCTAAGGACCGTAGTGCGACGGTCTCTTGGCCGTCAGGACACCGTTCGGCCCGGGACTACGCTCGTCCATGACGACACCCTGCCCCCTGTGAAAAGCGGAGTTGCCGCCATGCCGTCCAATGACGTCCGGACCTTGCTTCAGGCTGCCGTGCCCACGGCTGCCGTCGGCGCAGTAGCCGCCGTCGTCAGCGCCGTGGTCGCCGGCGGCAAGGGGGCCCTCGGAGCCGTCGTCGCGACCGTGCTGGCGATGCTCTTCATGGGGATCGGTCTCTACGTCCTGCAGCGCACCGCCAAGACGCTTCCGCACCTTTTCCAGGCGATGGGCCTGATGCTCTACGCGGCCCAGATCCTGCTGCTGTTCGTCTTCCTGGCCACGTTCAAGAACACGACGCTGTTCAACCCCCGGTCCTTCGCCATCACTCTGGTCGTCGCCACGCTCACGTGGATCGCCGCGCAGACGCGGGCGCACATGAAGGCCAAGATTCTCTACGTGGAGCCCGAGTCGAGCGACAAGTCCGAAAAGACGGGCCGCTCGTCGTGAGGGGTAGGGCCGGGATAAAGAGGCATGTGAAGTCCTGCTATCGTCCGGTGCCAACTGCGGCATCGCGGGCGCGGGCATTCGAGCTGACGCCTGCTCATTCGCGAGGCGAGATGCCCCACAGCCGCCCCCACACCCGTAACACCAGTCCCGTGCCGAACAGCGGCCCCGCGCCGCGCCGACACAACGAGGTTGCCGTACCCATGCGCCACGATGAAGGAGCCCGCGGTGAGTGCTGACCCGACGCAGGTGCTCGCCTTCGAGACCGACTGCCACATCTTCGACGGATGTGGTTTCCCGGCTCCCGGCCTGCACTCGTTCCTCTTCGAGCCGCTCTGGGGCAACGCAGACGGCAACGGCCTGTACTTCAACAAGCCGATGCTGCTGGCGCTGCTCGGGTCGATCGTCATCGTGGGCTTCTTCTGGGCGGCGTTCGGCAAGCCGAAGGTCGTCCCGGGCAAGCTCCAGATGGTCGCCGAGGCCGGGTACGACTTCATCCGCCGCGGCGTCGTCTACGAGACCCTCGGCAAGAAGGAAGGCGAGAAGTACGTCCCGCTCGTCGTCTCGCTCTTCTTCTTCATCTGGATGATGAACCTCTGGTCGATCATCCCGGTCGCCCAGTTCCCGGTGACGTCGATCATCGCCTACCCCGCCGCCATGGCCGCGATCGTCTACATCCTGTGGGTGTCGCTCACCTTCAAGCGCCACGGCTTCGTCGGCTTCTTCAAGAACGTCACGGGCTACGACAAGTCGCTCGGCGCGGTGCTGCCGCTCGCGATGACCATCGAGTTCTTCTCGAACCTGATCGTCCGCCCCTTCACGCACGCCGTCCGGCTCTTCGCGAACATGTTCGCGGGCCACACGCTGCTGCTCCTCTTCACGATCGCCAGCTGGTACCTGCTGAACGGCATCGGCATCGCCTACGCCGGCGTCTCGTTCGTGATGACGATCGTCATGACGGCCTTCGAGCTCTTCATCCAGGCCGTGCAGGCGTACGTGTTCGTCTTGCTGACCTGCACCTACATCCAGGGCGCGCTCGCCGAGCACCACTGAGTCCGTCCCGCCTCGTACCCCCCCAGCCGTCCGGTGGCCAACCCCCACCGGTCCGTAAAGAGAAGGAAGAACTGGCATGTCCCAGACCCTTGCTGCCGTCGAAGGTTCGCTCAGCTCCGTCGGTTACGGCCTGGCCGCCATTGGCCCCGGCGTCGGCGTCGGCATCATCTTCGGCAACGGCACCCAGGCCCTCGCCCGCCAGCCCGAGGCGGCCGGTCTGATCCGCGCCAACCAGATCCTGGGCTTCGCGTTCTGTGAGGCGCTCGCCCTCATCGGTCTCGTCATGCCGTTCGTCTACTAAGACGAGCACTGACGACCGACCCTTTCGACGAAAGGCACTGATGTGAACTCCGCCCTGGTTTTCCTGGCGGCTGAGGGTGAGAAGGAGAATCCCCTCATTCCGCCGTGGCCGGAAGTTGTCATCGGCCTCCTCGCTTTCGTCATCGTCTTCGGCTTCCTCGCCAAGAAGCTGCTCCCGAACATCAACAAGGTTCTGGAAGAGCGTCGCGAGGCCATCGAGGGCGGTATCGAGAAGGCCGAGGCCGCGCAGACCGAGGCCCAGAGCGTCCTTGAGCAGTACAAGGCACAGCTCGCCGAGGCCCGGCACGAGGCCGCGCGCCTGCGTCAGGAGGCGCAGGAGCAGGGCGCCACGCTCATCGCCGAGATGCGCGCGGAAGGCCAGCGGCAGCGTGAGGAGATCATCGCCGCCGGTCACGCCCAGATCCAGGCCGACCGCAAGGCCGCGGCGTCCGCGCTGCGCCAGGACGTCGGCAAGCTGGCCACCGACCTGGCCGGCAAGCTCGTCGGCGAGTCCCTCGAGGACCACGCCCGCCAGAGCCGCGTCATCGACCGCTTCCTGGACGAGCTGGACGACAAGGCGACGAAGGCAGAGGCGACCCGATGAACGGAGCGAGCCGCGAGGCCCTGGCTGCCGCACGCGAGCGTCTCGACGCGCTGACGGACTCCACGTCCGTGGACGCCGGCTCGCTCGCCGACGAGCTGGCCGCCGTCACCGCGCTCCTCCACCGCGAGGTGTCGCTGCGTCGGGTCCTCACCGACCCGGCGCAGGACGGTCAGGCCAAGGCGGACCTCGCCCAGCGCCTCCTCGGCACCCAGGTCAGCGGTGCCACCGCCGACCTGGTCGCCGGCCTGGTGCGCTCCCGCTGGTCGCAGTCCCGCGACCTGGTGGACGCGCTGGAGGAGCTGGCGAACACCGCCGACCTCACCGCCGCCCAGAAGCGGGGCCGGCTCGACAACGTCGAGGACGAGCTGTTCCGGTTCGGCCGGATCGTCTCCTCGAACACCGAGCTGCGCGCCGCGCTGACCAACCGGTCGGCCACCACCTCGGCCAAGGGCGAGCTGCTGCGCGGCCTGCTCGGCGGCCGGGCGGAGCGGACCACCGAGCGTCTGGTGACGCGCCTTGTCACCGCGCCGCGGGGACGTAGCCTGGAGTCGGGACTCGAGTCCCTGTCCAAGCTCGCCGCCGACCGGCGGGACCGGATGGTCGCCGTCGTCACCTCGGCGGTGCCGCTGGACGACACGCAGAAGCAGCGCCTCGGCGCGGCCCTCGCGAAGATCTACGGCCGCCCGATGCACCTCAACCTCGACGTGGACCCCGAGGTCCTCGGCGGGATCCGGGTGCAGGTCGGCGACGAGGTCATCAACGGCTCCATCGCGGACCGCCTGGAGGACGCCGGCCGCCGACTGGCGAGCTGACGCTCCCGCGCGACAACAGCATCACAAGCAGTAGCAGTACGTACTTACGACGGCCCTGGTTGGGCCGTGCAGAGGATTCACCTCTTATTGGGGGGAGTCCCGACTCGTGGAATACCCCCCAAGTGAAACTTCGGGCCCAACAAGGAGAGCAGGGAACTCAGATGGCGGAGCTCACGATCCGGCCGGAGGAGATCCGGGACGCACTGGAGAACTTCGTCCAGTCGTACAAGCCGGACGCGGCCTCGCGCGAGGAGGTCGGTACGGTCACCCTTGCCGGCGACGGCATCGCGAAGGTCGAGGGCCTGCCCTCGGCCATGGCCAACGAACTGCTGAAGTTCGAGGACGGCACCCTCGGCCTCGCCCTCAACCTGGAGGAGCGCGAGATCGGTTGCGTCGTCCTCGGTGAGTTCAGCGGTATCGAGGAGGGCCAGCCGGTCACCCGCACCGGCGAGGTCCTGTCGGTCGCCGTGGGCGAGGGCTACCTCGGCCGCGTGGTCGACCCCCTCGGCAACCCGATCGACGGCCTCGGCGAGATCGAGACCGAGGGCCGCCGCGCCCTCGAGCTGCAGGCCCCCACGGTCATGCAGCGCAAGTCGGTGCACGAGCCGATGGAGACGGGCTACAAGGCCGTCGACGCCATGACCCCGATCGGCCGTGGTCAGCGTCAGCTGATCATCGGCGACCGCCAGACCGGCAAGACCGCCCTGGCCGTCGACACGATCATCAACCAGCGTGACAACTGGCGCACCGGCGACCCGAAGAAGCAGGTCCGCTGCATCTACGTCGCCATCGGCCAGAAGGGCTCCACCATCGCGTCGGTCCGCCGCGCGCTGGAGGAGAACGGCGCGCTGGAGTACACGACCATCGTGGCCGCCCCGGCGTCCGACCCGGCCGGCTTCAAGTACCTGGCGCCGTACACCGGCTCGGCCATCGGCCAGCAGTGGATGTACGAGGGCAAGCACGTCCTGATCATCTTCGACGACCTGTCGAAGCAGGCCGACGCCTACCGCGCCGTGTCGCTGCTGCTGCGCCGCCCGCCGGGCCGCGAGGCCTACCCGGGTGACGTCTTCTACCTGCACTCCCGTCTGCTGGAGCGCTGCGCCAAGCTCTCCGACGCCGAGGGTGCCGGCTCGATGACCGGTCTGCCGATCGTCGAGACCAAGGCCAACGACGTCTCGGCGTTCATCCCGACCAACGTCATCTCCATCACCGACGGCCAGTGCTTCCTGGAGTCCGACCTGTTCAACGCCGGTCAGCGCCCGGCCCTGAACGTCGGTATCTCGGTCTCCCGCGTCGGTGGCTCCGCCCAGCACAAGGCCATGAAGCAGGTCTCCGGCCGGCTCCGCGTGGACCTCGCCCAGTTCCGTGAGCTGGAGGCGTTCGCCGCCTTCGGTTCCGACCTGGACGCCGCGTCGAAGGCGCAGCTGGAGCGCGGTCAGCGCATGGTCGAGCTGCTGAAGCAGGACCAGTACCAGCCGATGGCCACCGAGGACCAGGTCGTCTCCGTCTGGGCCGGCACCACCGGCAAGATGGACGAGGTGCCGGTCGCCGACATCCGCCGCTTCGAGAAGGAGCTCCTGGAGTACCTGCACCGCAAGGAGCAGGGCCTCATGACCTCCATCCGCGAGGGCGGCAAGATGTCCGACGACACCCTCCAGGCCGTCGCCGAGGCGATCACCGCGTTCAAGAAGCAGTTCGAGACCTCGGACGGCAAGCTGCTCGGCGAGGACGCCCCGTCCGTCGCCAAGTGACGTAAGGAAGGGACCTGACTCATGGGAGCCCAGCTCCGGGTCTACAAGCGTCGCATCCGATCCGTCACCGCGACCAAGAAGATCACCAAGGCGATGGAGATGATCGCCGCCTCGCGCGTCGTCAAGGCGCAGCGCAAGGTGGCGGCCTCCACGCCGTACGCGCAGGAACTGACCCGCGCGGTCACGGCGGTCGGAACCGGGTCGAACACGAAGCACCCGCTCACCACGGAGGCGGACAACCCGGCCCGTGCCGCGGTCCTGCTCCTCACGAGCGACCGCGGTCTGGCCGGCGCCTTCAACTCCAACGCCATCAAGGCGGCGGAGCAGCTGACCGAGCGCCTCGAGCGCGAGGGCAAGCAGGTCGACACGTTCATCGTCGGCCGGCGCGGTCTGGCCCACTACAACTTCCGTGAGCGCAAGGTCGCGGAGTCGTTCACGGGCTTCACCGACGAGCCCTCGTACGCGGACGCCAAGAAGGTCGCGGCGCCGCTGATCGAGGCCATCGAGAAGGAGACGGCGGACGGCGGCGTGGACGAGCTCCACATCGTCTACACCGAGTTCGTCTCGATGATGACGCAGACGGCGGTCGACTCCCGGCTGCTCCCGCTGCGCCTCGAAGAGGTGGCTCAGGAGTCGACGGCGAAGGACGAGATCCTTCCGCTGTACGACTTCGAGCCGTCGGCGGAGGACGTCCTCGACGCCCTGCTGCCCCGCTACGTGGAGAGCCGCATCTACAACGCGCTGCTCCAGTCGGCCGCCTCGAAGCACGCCGCCACGCGGCGCGCGATGAAGTCGGCCACCGACAACGCGGGCGAGCTGATCAACACGCTCTCCCGTCTTGCCAACGCGGCCCGCCAGGCCGAAATCACCCAGGAAATCAGCGAGATCGTCGGTGGCGCCAGCGCCCTGGCCGACGCGACCGCGGGGAGTGACAACTAATGACCACCACTGTTGAGCCGACCGCTGCGGCGGGCGTGGCCACCGGCCGCGTCGCGCGGGTCATCGGCCCGGTCGTCGACGTGGAGTTCCCCGTCGACGCCATGCCGGAGATCTACAACGCCCTCCACGTCGAGGTCGCCGACCCGGCGAAGGCGGGCGAGCTGAAGAAGCTGACCCTGGAGGTCGCCCAGCACCTGGGTGACGGCCTGGTCCGCACCATCTCCATGCAGCCCACCGACGGCCTGGTCCGCCAGGCCCCGGTGACCGACACGGGCTCCGCCATCTCCGTGCCCGTCGGCGACTTCACCAAGGGCAAGGTGTTCAACACCCTCGGCGAGGTGCTGAACGTCGACGAGACCTACACCGGCGAGCGCTGGCCGATCCACCGCAAGGCGCCCAACTTCGACGAGCTCGAGTCGAAGACCGAGATGTTCGAGACCGGCGTCAAGGTCATCGACCTGCTGACCCCGTACGTCAAGGGCGGCAAGATCGGTCTGTTCGGCGGCGCCGGCGTGGGCAAGACGGTGCTCATCCAGGAGATGATCTACCGCGTCGCCAACAACCACGACGGTGTCTCCGTGTTCGCCGGTGTCGGTGAGCGCACCCGTGAGGGCAACGACCTCATCGACGAGATGAGCGAGTCCGGCGTCATCGACAAGACCGCGCTGGTCTTCGGTCAGATGGACGAGCCGCCGGGCACCCGTCTGCGCGTCGCGCTGGCCGGCCTGACCATGGCCGAGTACTTCCGTGACGTCCAGAAGCAGGACGTGCTGTTCTTCATCGACAACATCTTCCGCTTCACGCAGGCCGGTTCCGAGGTCTCGACCCTGCTCGGCCGCATGCCCTCCGCGGTGGGCTACCAGCCGAACCTGGCCGACGAGATGGGTCTCCTCCAGGAGCGCATCACCTCGACCCGCGGTCACTCGATCACCTCGATGCAGGCGATCTACGTCCCCGCGGACGACCTGACCGACCCGGCCCCGGCCACCACCTTCGCCCACCTCGACGCGACGACGGTGCTCTCCCGTCCGATCTCCGAGAAGGGCATCTACCCGGCCGTGGACCCGCTGGACTCGACGTCCCGCATCCTCGACCCGCGGTACATCGCGGCGGACCACTACCAGGCCGCGATGCGCGTGAAGAGCATCCTGCAGAAGTACAAGGACCTGCAGGACATCATCGCGATCCTCGGTATCGACGAGCTGGGCGAGGAGGACAAGCTCGTCGTCCACCGTGCCCGTCGCGTGGAGCGCTTCCTGTCCCAGAACACCCACGTCGCCAAGCAGTTCACCGGCGTCGACGGGTCGGACGTCCCGCTGGACGAGTCGATCGCGGCCTTCAACGCGATCTGCGACGGCGAGTACGACCACTTCCCGGAGCAGGCGTTCTTCATGTGCGGTGGTATCGAGGACCTGAAGAAGAACGCGAAGGAGCTCGGCGTCTCCTGAGCCTCGTGCTCACCGTGAGCCCCCGGGCTCACACCGGAGGGGGCGGGCGCGTCCCGCCCCCTCCGTCACGCCCCTTAGACTTGTAACCAACACCCGGCTCTCCCGCCGGGTGGTGACCCGAGGAGCCACCTTGGCTGCTGAGCTGCACGTCGCGCTGGTCGCGGCCGACCGAGAGGTCTGGTCCGGCGAGGCCACCCTGGTCGTCGCGCGCACCACGTCCGGCGACATCGGCGTCATGCCCGGTCACCAGCCGCTGCTCGGTGTGCTGGAGTCGGGCCCGGTGACCATCCGTACGAGTGAGGGTGGGACGGTCGTCGCCGCGGTGCACGGCGGTTTCATCTCGTTCGCGGACAACAAGCTGTCCCTGCTGGCCGAGATCGCCGAGCTGTCGGACGAGATCGATGTCCAGCGCGCGGAGCGGGAGCTCGAGCGCGCGAAGGCGGAGGGCGACGCCCACGCCGAGCGTCGCGCGGACGTCCGACTGCGCGCGGCGGCGGGGCGCTGAACCACGGCGCTGTGCTATGACGTCACTCAGCCGCGGCTGGGACCGGAGCGATCCGGACCCGGCCGCGGCTGAGGCAGATCCGGGTGTTTTTTCCGTTCCGTTACCTAGGAGACGAGGAGGTCGGTGCCGATGGTCCTCGCTCTGACTGTGTGCGGAATCGCCGTCGCCCTGGTGGTGATCGGGCTCTTCGTCTTCGGTCTGCGCCGCCGGCTGATCCAGCGTTCGGGCGGCACCTTCGACTGTTCCCTGCGCTGGGACGCGCCCAAGGAGGGTGACGCCGGCGGCAAGGGCTGGGCCTACGGGGTGGCCCGCTACAACGGCGACCGGGTCGAGTGGTACCGCGTCTTCTCGTACTCCCCGCGCCCGCGCCGCGTCTTGGAGCGCTCCGCGATCGAGGTGGCCGGCCGCCGGCTCCCGGACGGCGAGGAGGAGCTGGCGCTGCTCTCCGACGCCGTGGTCCTCGCGTGTCTCCATCGGGGGACGCGGCTCGAACTGGCGATGAGCGAAGACGCGCTGACCGGATTCCTCGCGTGGCTGGAGGCAGCCCCGCCCGGTCAGCGCGTCAATGTGGCTTAGGGAAAGTGTTCTACTTCAGGTTCCTTACTTCAGGCCGCTGCTGATGGCGCCCACCAGCTCGCCGTTCGCGGTGTCGCCGCTGAACTCCCAGAAGAAGGCGCCGCCCAGGCCCTGGTTCTTGGCCCAGGTCATCTTGCCCGCGATGGTCGACGGCGTGTCGTACGACCACCACTGGCTGCCGCAGTGGGCGTACGCCGTGCCGGCGACGGTGCCGGTGACGGGGCAGGCGTTCTTGAGGACCTTGTAGTCCTCGATGCCCGCCTCGTAGGTGCCGGGCGCCGGTCCGGTCGCCGTGCCGCCGGGGGCGGACTGGGTGACGCCGGTCCAGCCGCGGCCGTAGAAGCCGATGCCGAGCAGGAGCTTGGCGGCCGGCACGCCCTTGGCCTTGAGCTTGGCGATCGCGTCGGCGGAGTTGAAGCCCGCGGTCGGGATGCCGTCGTACGCGGTCAGCGGGGAGTGCGGGGCGGTCGGGCCGGTCTTGGCCCACGCGCCGAAGTAGTCGTAGGTCATCACGTTGTACCAGTCGAGGTACTGGGCGGCGCCGCCGTAGTCGGCGGCGTCGATCTTGCCGCCGGCGGAGCCGTCCGCGGTGATGGCGGCGGTGACGAGGTAGTCGGAGCCGAACTCGGCGCGCAGTGCCTGGGACAGGTTCTTGAAGGCCGCGGGGCCGGAGGTGTCACAGGTCAGGCCGCAGGCGTTCGGGTACTCCCAGTCGATGTCGATGCCGTCGAAGACGTCGGCCCAGCGCGGGTCCTCCACGACGGCCTTGCAGGACTTGGCGAACGCGGCCGGGTTCTGCGCGGCCTGGCCGAAGCCGCCGGAGTAGGTCCAGCCGCCGAAGGAGTACAGGACCTTGATGTGGGGGTACTTGGCCTTGAGCTGGCGCAGCTGGTTGAAGTTGCCGCGCAGCGGCTGGTCCCAGGTGTCGGCGGAGCCGCTGACGGACTGGTCGGCGGTGTAGGACTTCTCGTACGCGGCGAAGGTGTCGTCGACGGTGCACTGACCGTTCTTGACGTTGCCGAACGCGTAGTTGATGTGGGTGATCTTGGAGGCGGAGCCCGAGGTCACCAGGTTCTTGACGTGGTAGTTGCGGCCGTAGACGCCCCACTCGGTGAAGTAGCCGAGGTTGACCTTGCCGCCCGGGCCGGGCTCGTTGCCCCCGCCGCCGGTGGTGCGGACCTTGACCGCGCCGCTGACCGGGCCGGTCTGGTCGGCGGTGTCGCGGGCCTGGACGGTGTAGGAGTAGTCGGTGCCGGCGGTCAGCCCGGTGTTGGTGTAGGTGGTGCCGGTGACCGTGGCGACCTTGGCGCCGTCGCGCAGGACGTCGTAGTTCTTGACGCCCTTGTCGTCGGTCGCCGCCGACCAGGTCAGTTTCACCGAGGTGTCGGTGACGGCCGAGGCGGTGGGCGTGCCGGGCGCGGAGGGCGCCGCGTCGCCGGGGACGGAGCCGCCGTCGCAGTTGCCGCCGTTGAGCTTGCAGTTGGCGGGGGAGCCGGGGCCGCTGCCGTTGAAGCCGAAGGAGACGGAGGCGCCGGGGGCGAGCGTCCCGTTCCAGCCGACGTTCTTGGCGGTCCAGTGGTCACCGGAGTTGGTGACCGTGGCGTCCCAGGCGGAGGTGACCTTGGTGCCGGAGGGGAAGTCCCACTCGACGGTCCAGGAGTTGAGCGTCGTGGTGCCGGTGTTCTTCACCGTCCAGTTGCCGCCGAAGCCGGAGCCCCAGTCCGAGGTCTTGGTGAAGGTCGCCGTCGCACTCGTCGCCGCCTGGGCCGGACTCGCCAGGCCCACCAGACCGACCAGCGGGAGCGACAGCGACGCGACCAGTGCCGCGACTCTGTGTCTGAAGCGCATGCCGCGCCTCCTTATGTGGGGTTGTCGGGGGCATGACTGAGCCTCATGCCCGCAGTGCCGCGAGGATAGAAAGGTCTGGACCATAGGTCAATAGGTCTGGACCAGTGATCAGTGGCGCCGCGGCGGGGCGGTCTGGATCCCCAACTCCTGCGCCAGCACCGCCGCTTGCACCCGGCTGCGCAGTCCCAGCTTGCCCAGCAGACGGCTGACGTGCGTCTTCACCGTCGCCTCGGCCATGTCCAGCCGCTCGGCGATCGCGGCGTTGGACATCCCCTCGCCGAGGCAGGACAGCACCTCGCGCTCGCGCCGGGTCAGGTCCCCGAGCGCCTCCGGAGCGGCCGCCGGTTCCCGGGCCGGCTTCGCGGCGAACTCGGCGATCAGCCGCCGGGTGACGGCCGGGGCGACGATCCCCTCGCCGCCCGCCACCGTGCGCACGGCCGTGAGCAGGTCCTGCGCCTCGGTGTTCTTCAGCAGGAACCCGGCGGCACCCGCCCGCAGCGCCCCGAAGACGTACTCGTCCAGGTCGAAGGTGGTCAGCACCAGGACGTCGGCGAGCTGCTCGCCGACCACCAGCCGGGTCGCCGACACCCCGTCGAGGCGGGGCATCTGCACGTCCATCAGCACCAGGTCGGGCCGCAGTTCGCGGGCGAGGGCAACCGCCTGCTCGCCGTCCGCTGCCTCCCCGACCACCTCGATGTCCGGTGCGCTGCCCAGGATCAGCACCAGCCCGGCCCGGACGGCCGACTGGTCCTCGGCGACGAGGACGCGGATCATGCGAGGTCTCCTTCGTTCAGGGGCAGGGTGGCACGCACGGTCCAGAGCTTGCCGCCCGCCGAGTCAGGGTCCGCGACCGGCCCCGCCTCGAAGGTGCCGTGCAGCAGCCCAGCCCGCTCCCGCATGCCGACCAGGCCGGCCCCCGAGCCGGGGGCGCGCGGGGTGTCCCGGTCGCCGTACGGGCTGCTCACCTCGACGTGCAGGACGTCGTCGTGCCGGTGGAGCCGGACGCGTACCGTGCCCGGCGCCGCGTGCTTGAGCGCGTTGGTGAGCGACTCCTGCACGATCCGGTAGGCGGCCAGCTCCACCGGCGCGGGCAGTCCCTCGCCGGGCGTGGCGTCCAGGGTGACGTCGAGTCCGTTGGCGCGGGCGCCGGCGACGAGGGCGCCCAGGCCGTCGAGGGTGGGCGCGGCGGCCGGCTCGGTGTCCCCGCCGGTGTCCCGCAGGATGCCGATCAGCCGGCGCATCTCGGCCAGCCCCTCGACGCTGTTCTCACGGATCACGCCGAGTGCCTGCCGGGTGGTGGCCGGGTCGTCCAGGGAGAGGGCGGCCGTGGAGTGGATGGCGATCGCGGAGAGGTGGTTGGCGACCATGTCGTGCAGTTCGCGGGCCATCCGGGAGCGCTCCGCGGTCACCGCCTGGACCCGGTCCATCTCGGCCAGCAGCGCGGTCTGCTCGGCCCGCAGCAGGGCGGCGTCGGCGGCCTCACGGTGGTTGCGCACGATCAGCCCCGTGGAGGCGGGCGCGAACGACACGATGCCGACGGCGACCCCGATGAGCAGCGCCTCGGGCACCCGCCACACCGCGAACGGCACCAGCGTCGCCGCCACGGTGAGCAGCCCGGTGATCCACGGGATGCGGCGGGCCGAGCCGGGCGGGCCGTACAGGACGGCGGCGTACATCAGGTCGGTGTACATGATCACCGTGACCAGGCTGCCCTGCGTGACCGTGTCCACGATCAGCGCGGCCGTGCCGATCAGCAGACCCGTGCGCGGGGCCGCCCGGCGCAGCAGCTCGCAGCCCGCCATGACGGCGAGCGGCACCAGCAGCGGCCAGCGGCCGTCGAACAGCACGATCGGCTCGCCGGCGGGCCGCACGCCCAGGCCGATGCCCCACAGCAGCAGTCCGCCCAGCAGGCCGGCCGACGCGGCGTACACGTCGAAGCGGCGCGGGCGGGGGAGTCGTAGGGCCATGCCACCATCCAACACGGCCCGCGCCCCGCCCGCCTGATGCCGGGGAACGGTCATGTCCTGCATCTTTCGATGTACCGGAGGTTCGTCACCGGCGACGACGAACGACGCGGATTCCGACGGGAGCCTGGAAGGGTGAACGAAGGGAGCACATCATGGTCGTCGCGTTGATCATCGCCTGTGAGGTCGGCTTCTGGGTGCTGCTGGCGCTCGGACTCGGCGCCCGCTACCTGCTGAAGTGGCGGCGCACCAGCGTGGTCCTGCTGCTGTGCGAGCCGGTGCTGGAACTGGTGCTGTTCGCCGTGACGGCGTACGACCTCAAGAACGGCGCCGAACCGGGCTGGGAGCACGGCCTGGCGGCGCTCTACATCGGCTACACGGTCGCGTACGGCCACTACACGATCCGCTGGCTCGACGGCCACGCCGCCCACCGCCTGGGCGGCGGCCCGCCCCCGGTCAAGCCCCCGCGCTACGGCAGGGCGCGGGCCGCCCACGAGGGCCGGCTGTGGCTGCGCACCCTGCTGGGCGCGGCCGTGGCGTGCGCGCTGCTCCAGGGCGCGGTCTGGTACGTCGGCGACGGAGACGTGTCGTCGCTGCGGGCCTTCCAGTGGGTGGCCGTCAGGGTCGCCGCCATCCACGGCCTGGTGGCGCTCGGGTACCTGATCTGGCCGAAGAAGGACCCTGCGGGAACGCCGGAGGTCACGGCCGGGCGCCGGCCGGAGAAGGAAGGCGCGCGCCGGTGAGGCACCTGCCGGAGCGGAACCTGTGGGAGGGCGGCGCCACCCTCGTGGCCGGCCTCGCCCTCTGGCTGTTCGCCGGGGACGTGCGGGTCCCCGTCGTCGACCTGCCGAAGGCCGGGATCGTGATGATGTGCGTCGGCGGCGCGCAGACCGCGTGGGGCCTGTTCCGGTCGGCGCGCCGACCGGCCTAGCGCTCCCCGCCCGGTACCCACAGCACGTCCCCGACCTCCTTGTTGGCCACCCGGGCCAGGATGAAGAGGAGGTCGGAGAGGCGGTTGAGGTAGGTGGCGGTGAGCGGGTTCATCGTCTCGCCGTGCACCTCCAGCGCCGCCCACGTGGAGCGCTCGGCCCGGCGGACCACCGTGCACGCCTGGTGCAGCAGGGCCGCGCCGGGCGTGCCGCCGGGCAGGATGAACGAGCGGAGCTTCTCCACCTCCGCCAGGAAGCGGTCGCAGTCGGCCTCCAGCTTGTCGACGTAGAACTGCTCGACCCGCAGCGGCGGGTACTCCGGGTTCTCCACCACCGGCGTGGACAGGTCCGCGCCCACGTCGAACAGGTCGTTCTGGACGCGGACGAGGACCTTGACGACCTCCTCGCGCAGACCGCCGAGGGCGATCGCCGTGCCGATCACCGCGTTCGCCTCGTTGGCGTCGGCGTACGCGGAGATGCGGAGGTCGGTCTTGGGGACCCGGCTCATGTCGCCGAGGGCGGTGGTGCCCTGGTCGCCGGTCCGGGTGTAGATGCGCGTCAGGTTGACCATGGGGCCAGCGTAGTGAGGGGCCGGCCGTCCGGAACACGCGTGTGCCCACCGTCACGGCCGGCGCGGTGAAGCCGCCGAGAAGGCCGTCCGGGAGACCGGCAGCGCGGACGACGACGCCACGCTGCTCCTGATGGTGAGTCAGGTCGACCGGACGAGCGAGAAGGTGCTCAACTACGCCGTACGGGGCGCGGGCTGACACCCGGCCGCCACCCCTCGGTGTGACGTCCGTCATTTGAGACGTGACGCGCGTTACTAACCGGTCACACAGCCTCTCACGCCCGCTAATCTCCGGCCGAGAGAAGAGAAACAGCGCGTATCAGGGGAGTCGCACAGTGGCACGGAAGCTCGCCGTCATCGGAGCCGGTCTCATGGGTTCCGGCATCGCCCAGGTCTCCGCCCAGGCGGGCTGGGACGTCGTCCTGCGCGACGTCACCGACGAGGCGCTGCGGCGCGGCACCGACGGCATCAAGGCGTCGTACGACAAGTTCGTCGCCAAGGGGAAGCTCGCCGCCGACGACACCGAGGCCGCCCTCGCCCGGATCACCGCGACCACCGACCTGGACGCCGTCGCCGACGCGGACGTCGTCGTCGAGGCCGTCTTCGAGAAGCTGGAAGTCAAGCACGAGATCTTCCGCGCCCTCGACAAGCTGGTGAAGGACGAGGCGATCCTCGCGTCCAACACCTCCGCCATCCCGATCACCAAGATCGCGGCCGTGACGGAGCGCCCCGAGCGGGTCGTCGGCACCCACTTCTTCTCGCCGGTGCCGATGATGCAGCTGTGCGAGCTGGTGCGCGGCTACAAGACCAGCGACGAAACCCTCGCCACCGCACGGGAGTTCGCCGAGTCCACCGGCAAGACCTGCATCGTCGTCAACCGCGACGTGGCCGGCTTCGTCACCACCCGCCTCATCTCCGCCCTCGTCGTCGAGGCCGCGAAGCTGTACGAGTCGGGCGTCGCCACCGCCGAGGACATCGACCTCGCCTGCAAGCTGGGCTTCGGCCACGCCATGGGGCCGCTGGCCACCGCCGACCTGACGGGCGTCGACATCCTGCTGCACGCCACCGGGAACATCTACACCGAGTCCCAGGACGAGAAGTTCGCCCCGCCGGAGCTGATGCGCCGGATGGTGGACGCCGGTGACATCGGCCGCAAGAGCGGGCAGGGCTTCTACAAGCACTGAGGTCGCATCACCCCCGGGAGACGTCACACGCCGGGGTGAATTCGGTATCGGTTCGCTTACAGGCGGCAACCTCCGATCGTTTCGGCCAGTCAGAGGTTGCAACACCTGATATCGCCGAGAGATCACCAGAAGAATCGACGAGACGAAACAGAGACCCACGCCGGGGAGCGCATATGCACATCAGGGGCGACCACGTCGAGCTGGTCGTCGGGGGCCGCCTCGACGTCCGCAGCGCGGCGGACGCCCGTACGGTCCTGCACTCGGCCGTCGACGACGGAGTCGGCGACCTGGTGCTGGACCTGTCCGAACTGGACTCCTGGGACGCCACCGGACTCGGCGTGATCATGGGAGCCCACCGGCGGGCCGGCCGCTGCGGCCGGCGGCTGGTGCTGCGCGGCGTACCGCCGCAGATGCAGCGCCTGCTGGTGGCGACCCGGCTGCACCGGATCCTGGCGATCGAGGGCGGCATCGGCGTGGAGACCCTGCCCAGGGTGTGAGGCCACGGGCCCGAGGTGCCCGGCGGACGGGGGAGACCCGGACACCGCCCGGCGAATCGCCCGACGCACGCAATCCTCACGAGACTGTGACGTCTCGGACGGGTCGGCACCCCGGGCTGTCGGAGATACTGGGCGAAGGTTTAAGGTCTGGCTGCCCGCCGCTTGCGACCCACTGGCGGGACCGGACCAGAAGCGACAGCGCGGTGTGCGGCAAGGCCGGGAGGGGTGGTCCCGACCGGGGACCGGCACACGACGCTTTTGGGGGGCTTGAACCTATGGACCCGAACAACCGGGGACCCGAGGAGTACGGCCACGACGGCGACCACCAGGCGTCGCGCCCGCGCCCGCCCAGGGACCCCCTCACACCCGACTTCGGACAGCACGCGCCCTCGCTCGCCCGCACGGTGCAGCTGGTCTCCGGCGACTTCCTGCTCACCGTCAACCCGGTCGACGGCAGCGAGATCGAGGTCTGCCCGCCCGCCGAGCGGCCGGCCCGCCCCGAGAAGCTCACCGCGGCCGAACGCGCCGAGGTGGCCCGCGCCGTCCGGCCGCCCGTCCCGCCCGGACCGGCCCGCACCGTGCTGGGGCTGCTGGCCCGCGACGACGAGCGCGAGCGCCTGGTGCGTCTCCTCGCCCGCGGCCGCTCCGTCCGCCTCACCGGCGCCGCAGGTTCCGGCCGCACCAGCCTCCTCGACGTCGTCGCAGAGGACTGCGCGGGCCTCGCACCCGACGGCGTGGTCCGGCTCAGCGGCTTCCACCGCACCGCCGACGACCTCCTCCACGACCTCTTCCACGCCGTCCACCGCGCGCCCCTGCACCGCCCCGACCGGGAGGAACTGCTCGCCCGGCTCCGCGAGGTCGGCGCGGTCGTCGTCCTGGACGACGTCGAGTTCGGCGGCACCGCCCTCGACGAGCTGCTGGACGCCACCCCCGAGTGCGCCTGGCTCATCGCCGCCACCCCCGACGTGTCCGCCCCCTCGGCCGACTCCGCCGTCGAGGAGGTCTTCCTCACCGGCCTGGACCGCTCGGACGGCGTGGAGCTGCTGGAGCGCGCCGCCGGACGCGCCCTCACCGAGGAGGAGGCCGGCTGGGCCGGCGACCTCTGGTTCGAGTCCGAGGGCCTGCCGCTGCGCTTCGTCCAGGCCGGCGCCCTGCTGCGCCGGCGCGACCGGGAGCGGGCCGGCGCCGACGCGGTCGACGAGTTCGGCGTCTTCGCCGACGCCCGGCCCGCCGACGAGATCCCCTACGGCACCGCCGAGAGCGACGACGTACCCCTGCCGTCCCTCGGTGAGGCCGCCGCGCCCGCGCCGCTGCTCGCCTCCCGGCTGAGTGCCTCGGCCCGCGCCACGCTGGAGTTCGCCGTCGCCCTCGGCGGCGAGGTGCCGCACCAGGCGCATCTGCCCGCGCTGGTCGGCGACACCCACGCGGACGCCGCCCTGGGCGAGCTGGCCGACTGCGGGCTGGTCTCCCCGGTCGGCTCCCGCTACCGGCTCGCCGCCGGGGTGCTCACCCAGCTGGAGAGCGCCGGGTACGCCGACGACGTACGGGACCGGGCGCTGGCCGCCGCCCAGCACTACGCCTGGTGGGCCGGGCACCCCTCGGTCACCCCGGAGCGGGTCTGCGCCGAGGCCGACGCCGTGCTGGCCGCCCTCGCGGTGCTGGTACCGGCGACCACCCCGCCCGCGGCCGACGAGGACAGCCCCGCCGTCCAGCTGGCCCGCACCGCGGCGCCCGCGTTCGCCGCCGGGCTGCACTGGAGCGCCTGGGAGCGGGCGCTGCGCTCGGGCACCCAGGCGTCCCGGCTCGCCGGTGACGTCGCCGAGCAGGCCTACTTCCACCACGAACTGGGCGTTCTCGCGCTGTGCGAGGGCCGCCTCGACCGGGCCCGTGCCGAACTGGAGGCATCCATCGGGCTGCGCGGCGCGCTGTCCGACAAGCGCGGCGCCGTAGCGGGCCGCCGTGCCCTCACTCTGGTCGCCGACCGGACGGGTGACACGCCCGGCCTCGGCCTCGGTACCGGCGCGGGCGTCGGGCCGGGCGCCGCGGGGGCCGGTGCCGGACTCGGCGTCGTCGGTGTGGGACTCGGCCTCGGACCGACCGCCGGGGAGGAGGTGCCCGACGCCCGCCACGAGGAGTCGGCGTCGCCGCCCGCGGGCGTACCCGCGCCCTTCCCGCCGCTCCAGCCGCCTCCGCAGTCCCCGACCCTGGTCACCCGCCGGGAGACCTCCTCCGGACCGTCCCGCAAGGGGGGCCCCGGCATCAAGGGCTTCGCCCGGCGCAACCTCGTGGCCGCCGGAGCGGGCGCGCTGCTCGTCGCCGTGCTCGGCACGGTGGTGACCCTGGGCGCCACCTCCGACAGTGACGCGGGTGACCCCTCCGACCAGGTCGGCGTCAACCCGTCGGCCAGCCAGGGCGTCGACGACGGCGGCCTCGGCGCGGACCGGCCGTCGGACGACGGCGCGGGCCCGGGGGACACCGGCGCCCCGGCCGACCCCGGCCCGGACGGCACGCCCGGGACGTCGGACGACCCGACGCCGAGCGAGTCGGCGACGCCGTCGGACGGCGCGAGCAGCCCGGACAGCACCGGGAGCCCGAGCGACGACGAGAGCCCGGACGGCTCACAGTCCCCGGACGAGTCGAGCAAGCCGCCGTCCTCGCCCTCGACCAGGCCGACCTCGCCGAAGCCCACGGACACCGAGCCGACCGATCCCGGGACGCCCACGGAGACCGAGGAGCCCACCACGCCCGCGCCCAGCGACACGGCCACGCCCCCGCCGCCGTCGACCCCGGAGACGTCCAACAGCGCCACCGGGCCGGGTACGCCCCCCGCCACCGCCGGCTCCCCGGCGGGCACCGCCTCGCAGAGCAGCACCGCGACCACCGGCACGGGGACGCCGAGCGGCTCGGGGCCGGCGACGGAGCAGATCATCTGACGCTCCCGGGACGACCGCTCCCGGGACGACCGCCGACGGGATCACCGCTCCCGGGACGACGCGAGAGGGCCGGGTCCGCCACGGACCCGGCCCTCTCGTACGTACGTCGTGGGTGAAGCCGCCGCTCAGAACAGCCGCAGCTTGTCGTCCTCGATGCCCCGCAGGGCGTTGTAGTCCAGTACCTGGCAGCCGATCCCGCGGTCGGTGGCGAGCACGCGGGCCTGCGGCTTGATCTCCTGGGCGGCGAAGACGCCGCGCACCGGGGCGAGGTGGGGATCGCGGTTCAACAGCTCCAGGTAGCGCGTGAGTTGCTCCACGCCGTCGATCTCGCCGCGGCGCTTGATCTCGACCGCGACGGTCCGGCCCTCGGCGTCCCGGCACAGGATGTCGACGGGGCCGATGGCGGTCATGTACTCACGGCGGATGAGGGTGTAGCCCTCGCCCAGGGTCTCGATGCGGTCGGCGAGCAGCTCCTGGAGGTGCGCTTCCACGCCGTCCTTGATCAGGCCCGGGTCGACGCCCAGTTCGTGCGAGGAGTCGTGGAGGATCTCCTCCATCGTGATGATGAGCTTCTCGCCCGCCTTGTTGACGACGGTCCAGACGCCCTCCTCCTCGCCGGTCCCCTCCTTCAGCGTGCAGGGCGGCGACATCCAGTTGAGGGGCTTGTAGGCCCGGTCGTCGGCGTGGATCGAGACGCTGCCGTCCGCCTTGACCAGGATCAGCCGGGGGGCCGAGGGCAGGTGGGCGGTGAGCCGTCCGGCGTAGTCGACGGAGCAGCGGGCAATGACGAGACGCATGGTCGGCAACGCTACTCGACGCGCCCGGCCCGGCGCGATTCGCCCGTGCGGGGACGGCCGCGCGGGCTGTCCCACTTCTCCCCTTGGCACCGTCTTGCGCACTGGCCGATTGTGGGCCCACGGGATCGGGCCCATCTGGGCATTCTCCTGGTGCGGTCACGATCGGTTGCTTACGGTATTGAACGGGAGGTCGCGAGGTGTGTACGCAGCGTGTTCAAGATCGCGCGCTCCCTTAACTGTCCGGCAACCCCTGTCCGTCGGGGGTGCGAGAGGAGAACCCATGTCGCTCGACGTCTCACCGGCCCTACTCGAACAGGCCGAGCGAGGCGAGGTCGACGAAGCAGCCTTCGTCGACTGCGTCCGGACTTCCCTGCCTTACGCATGGGAGATGGTCAGCTCTTTGGTGGCACAGCTGAAGGTCGACGGCGGTGCGTTCGCCGACAACCAGACGCCCCCGCCGGACGAGCAGGCGCGCGGTCAGCTGCTGCGCGCGCTCGCGAGTGACGCCATACGCGGTGCGCTGCAGCGCCACTTCGGGGTGCGGCTGGCGTTCCAGAACTGCCACCGGGTGGCGGTGTTCCCGTTGGACTCCTCCGTCGACGAGAAGCTGACCCGTTTCACCTCGGTGCGCAGCCAGGTCCTGAACCAGTCGCCCGAATTCCGCGACTGCTGACCGCGACCGTCGTCGGCTTGCCGCTCCGTACGTGGGAGGTGCAGTTCTGTACCGGAGCGGCAAGCTCCCCGCGCCCACGTCCTCAGCGCAACCGGGGGAGTACCTCGGCCCCGAGCCGCCGTACGTTCTCCTCGGTCGCCGCGAGGTCGCCGGAACCCTCGACGAGCAGGGCGAAGCGGCTGATGCCGGTCCGCTCGCCGGTCGCCGCGAGCCGGTCGGCGCACAGCCGGGGCGGGCCCACCGGGTGCAGTCCGCAGAGGAGTTCGGTGTACGCGTGCGGGTCGCGCATCCGCCGGGGACGGCCGTCCACCGTGACGTGGGCGCCCAGGCCCTGGCGCAGCCAGCCGGGCATGGCCTTCAGCAGCGTCTCCGCCGCGTCCGCGCGCCGGTCCGCGATCTGGCAGACCCCGGCCGACACGTGGGCCGCGCCCTCGATCTCCTCCGCCGGCCGCCCGGCGTCGCGGGCGTGCCGCCGCCACAGGGCGACCATCTCGGCCTTCTCCTCGTCACCGACGTGCATCCCGAGCAGCATCGGCAGTCCGCGCTCGGCGGCCGTGCGCACGCTCGCCGGGGACGTGCAGGCGACGACGACCTCGGGACCCGCGCCCTCCGTCAGCGACTCGGAGGGGCGCGGGACGACGGGCACCTCGCGGAAGCTGAAGCGCTCTCCACAGGCGCCGACGGCCGGTTCGCGCAGCCAGCGCACCAGCAGATCGAGTGACTCGGGGAACCCCTTCTCGTACGCCTCCAGACCGGAGCCGAACACCTCCAGGTCCACCCACGGGCCGCCCCGGCCGACGCCCAGCGAGAACCGGCCGCCGCTCGTGACGTGCAGCAGCGCGGCCTGTTCGCCGAGGGCGACGGGGTGGACGGTGGGCAGCACGCTGACCGCGGTGCCGACCCGGATGCGCCGGGTGCGGCCCAGCAGCAGGGCCGCCAGGGTGACGGCCGACGGGCACGTGCCGTACGGCACGAAGTGGTGCTCGGCCAGCCAGACCGCGTCGAGCCCCGCCTCCTCGGCGACCTCGGCCGAGCGGACCGCGCGGTGCAGCGCCTCACCCTGCCCCTGGCCGGGGAACTGGGCGCCCAGCACGAAACTTCCTACACGCATTGCTCTTCCTGCTTCCTCGGCTCCGACGCGGAGCTCCCCCACAGGGCATAACCGCCTGACACGTGCCGAGGACACGGCCGGGCGGGGAGATTTGCGGATTGTCTGCAGAATCGGCCGCCGCGGGGTGGCCGCCACGGCCCTCGCGCAGACCCGCACGGGGGAGTTGCGGTGTTTGGCGGCGTACGCGTACCCCTGTCCGCGCCGCGTAGGCTGGACACCCCGTACTTCCTGTATAGCTCCGTGAGGTGTCCCGTGTCCCCGCGTCGCAACCGACCCAAGGGAGCCGGTTCGTCCGGCCGGAGCGCCGAGGACGACGGCTCCGGGCGCTACGGAGGCTGGCAGTCGTCGGAGACCTGGCGGGGCGAGGACTGGAGCGTACGGCACGTGGCGGGCGCCAGCGCCCAGGGGAAGTCGTACCGCTGCCCGGGCTGCGACCAGCTGATCCCGGACGGCGTCCCGCACGTCGTGGCCTGGCCGGCGCACTCGGGCGTCGACGAGCGCCGGCACTGGCACCGGTCCTGCTGGAATGCGAAGGACCGCCGCACCACGCGGGTGCAGCGGTCCCGTAACGCGCCGAGGTTCTGAGCGGGCGGGTCAGACGTCGCGCTTCTCCAGCAGCGCGAAGGCACCGCCGAACGCGACGGCCGTCACGACCAGCATGATCCACAGCGGGTCCCAGCCGGACGGGCCGGACTCGCTGAGGGAGTTGGCGTAGAAGATGCTCATCTGGTTCGGGATCGAGTACTCGAACAGCGCCTGCTGCACGTCCTTGAGCGACTCGGTGAACATGAACAGCGCGATCACCAGCGGGGCGAGCAGCGCGCCGATCATGATGGTGATGGCGCCCGCCGAGTGCCGGATGACCGAGCCGATGGCCAGCGACAGCAGTCCGAGCAGCGCGATGTAGAGCGAGACGCCGAAGGTGGCCTTCAGCCACTCGCCGGTCGTCGGATCCTCGATCCCGTTGCCCTGCAGCATCGACGTGTGCAGGAGGGCGACGAGCGCGGAGGACACCAGGGTCACCACGAACGCCACCAGGAAGAAGACGATCGCCTTGGCCGCCAGGACCCGGCCGCGGCTCGGGCAGGCGGTCATCGTGGTCCGCACCATGCCGGTGCCGTACTCCGAGGCGGTGGTCAGCACGCCGAGGGTGATGACGCAGATGCTGCCCAGGAGCAGTCCGAAGAAGCCCAGCTCCAGGGCGTTCGAGCCGGAGAGGTCGGAGGACGAGTTCGCCACCACCACACCGGTCAGCAGGCCGATGCCGACGACCAGCAGGACGAAGACGCCCAGCGTCCACATCGTCGAGCGCACCGTCTTGATCTTCGTCCACTCGGAGGCGAGCGCGTGCCCGAGATGGGTGCGCACCACCGGGATGGGCGAGGTGTAGGCGGGGTACGGCGAACGGTGCGCAGCCTGCTGCCAGTCGGGTGCGGCCTGCGGCATCGGGGGCTGGGGCGTGCTCATCGGGCGTCCTCGGGCTTGGTCGGGTCGGTGACGGGCGCGGGGGCGGGGGCGGGGGCGGGCGAGGGGGTGGCGCCAGGTGCTGCCTGCGGGGCCTGCGGCGCCTGAGGTGTGTGCGGCGCCTGCGGGGCCTGTGCCGCGTACGGGTTGGCGGGCTGTCCGCCCACCGCCGCGCCGCCGGGTCCGCCCGGGGCGCCGTACGGTCCCGCCGGGACCTGACCCGGCGCGCCCTGGGGCGCCGGGAAGGGCTGACCGCCCTGCTGGGGCGGCGGCGGGGCGTACCAGCCGGGCTGGCCCTGCCCGGGCACCGGCATCGGCGGCTGCGCGCCCGGTGGCAGCGGCTGCTGGAGCCCGGCCTTCTGGTCGGCGGTCGACCGGTAGTCGACGACCCCCTGGGTCATCCGCATGTACGCCTCCTCCAGCGAGGCCTGGTGCGGCGACAGCTCCCACAGCCGTACGTCACTGCCGTGCGCGATGTCGCTGATCCAGGGGAGCGGCAGCCCGGTCACCCGCAGCGCGCCGTCCTGCTCGGACATGACGTGCCCGCCCGCCTCGGTCAGCGCGGACGTCAGCTTCTCGCGCACCTGCGGCTCGCCGTCCGGCGTCCGCACCCGCGCGAAGTCGGCGGAGTTGGCCGAGATGAAGTCCGTCACGCTCATGTCGGCCAGCAACTGGCCGCGCCCGATGACGATCAGGTGGTCGGCGGTGAGCGCCATCTCGCTCATCAGGTGCGAGGAGACGAAGACGGTGCGGCCCTCCGCGGCGAGCGCCTTCATCAGGTTGCGCACCCAGTGGATGCCCTCGGGGTCGAGGCCGTTGACCGGCTCGTCGAACAGGAGCACCTGGGGGTCGCCGAGCAGCGCCGCGGCGATGCCGAGCCGCTGCCCCATGCCGAGGGAGAAGCCCTTGGAGCGCCGCTTGGCCACGTCCTGGAGGCCGACCACGCCGAGCACCTCGTCCACGCGCCGGGCCGGGATGCCGGAGAGCTGGGCCAGGCTCAGCAGGTGGTTGCGGGCGGAGCGGCCGCCGTGCACCGCCTTGGCGTCGAGCAGCGCACCGACCTGGCGGGGGGCGTTGGGCAGCTTGCGGTACGGGTGGCCGCCGATCGTCACGTGTCCGGCGGTGGGGTTGTCCAGGCCGAGGATCATGCGCATCGTCGTCGACTTGCCCGAGCCGTTGGGCCCGAGGAAGCCGGTGACGGCACCGGGCCGCACCTGGAAGGACAGATTGTGCACTGCGGTCTTGTCGCCGTAGCGCTTGGTCAGGCCGACAGCCTCGATCATGCTCCGCACCCATCGGAAGGTTCAGGACAGCAGGGCACACGCCCCCGTAAGGGTTAGGAGGATATCCAGGCGCTGACGGTTCCGTTCAAGCCCGGGCAAAATCCGACGCCGTGCGGGGCCTGTCCGAGCACCCCGCCACGGTGTCTACGCGTCCCGCCGCTTCAGCACGACGTACCCGCCGGCCAGCGCGGCGAGGACCCACAGCGCCATGATCCCGAGGCCGCCCCACGGGCCGTAGGGGACGTCGTCGTCGATCGGCGGGACCACCTGCATGATCTTGCTGCCGGCCTGGTCGGGCAGGAAGCGGCCGACCTTCTCGGTCGCGGGGACGTTGCCCAGGATGTTGGAGATCAGGAAGAAGAACGGCATCAGGATGCCCAGCGACAGCATCGGCGAGCGCAGCATCGCGGCGACGCCCATCGAGAACATCGCGATCAGGGTCATGTAGAGGCCCCCGCCGATGACCGCGCGCAGCACGCCCGGATCACCGATCGACGCCTTGAGGTCGCCGAGCATCGCCTGACCGAGGAAGAAGGTGGCGAAGCTGGTGATCATGCTCACGATCAGGGCGAGCCCGGTGGCCACCGCGATCTTGCTGAACAGGAAGGTGCCGCGCCGCGGTACCGCGGCCAGCGAGGTGCGGATCATGCCGGAGCTGTACTCGTTCGCCACGACCAGCACCCCGAACACGATCATCGCCAGCTGGCCCAGGCTCGTCCCGGCGAAGCTGATGAAGGTCGGGTCGAAGGTGAGCCGGTCCTGCTCGCTCATGTTGTCGAACTCGCTCTTCGACAGCGCCGAGATCAGCATGCCGAGGGCGATGGTGACGACCACGGCGAGGCCCAGCGTCCACACGGTGGACGCGACCGAACGGATCTTGGTCCACTCGGACCGGACGACCTGTGTCGCGGCCATGCTCATCCCTTCCTCCACTCGCTGCCCCACTGCTGCTGCTGTTGCGGCGGCACCGGTCCCGGCGGCCGCCCGTCGTGCGCGTGGTACTCCACCGACTCCGCCGTCAGCTGCATGAACGCCTCCTCCAGCGAGGCGCGCTGCGGGCTCAGCTCGTGCAGCACGACCTGGTGCCGCGCCGCCAGCTCGCCGATCGCCTCGGCCTTGTCGCCGTCCACCTCCAGCACCTCGGCGCCGGCCTCCACGACGGTGATGCCCTCGCCGTGCAGCAGGTCGAGCAGCCGCTCGCGCTGCGGGGTGCGGATGCGGACGTAGCTGCGCGAGTTCTCGGCGATGAACTCCGCCATCGAGGTGTCCGCCAGCAGCCTGCCCTGGCCGATGACCACCAGGTGGTCGGCGGTCAGCGCCATCTCGCTCATCAGGTGGGAGGAGACGAAGACCGTACGGCCCTGGGAGGCCAGCGACTTCATCAGGTTGCGGATCCAGTGGATGCCCTCGGGGTCGAGGCCGTTGACCGGCTCGTCGAACATCAGGATCCGCGGGTCGCCGAGGAGGGCGCCGGCGATGCCGAGCCGCTGGCCCATGCCGAGGGAGAAGCCCTTCGTCTTCTTCCGGGCGACCGCCGACAGCCCGACGGTGTCCAGCACCTCGCGCACCCGGCTCGCCGGGATGCCGTTGCTCTGCGCGAGGCACAGCAGGTGGTTGTAGGCGCTGCGCCCGCCGTGCCAGGCCTTGGCCTCCAGCAGCGCGCCGATGTACGTCAGCGGGTCCTCGAGCTGGTCGTAGTGCTTGCCGTCGATCCGGACGTCCCCGGCGGTGGGCCGGTCCAGGCCCAGCACCATCCGCATCGTCGTGGACTTGCCCGCACCGTTCGGTCCGAGGAAGCCCGTGACGATGCCGGGTCTGACGGTGAAGGAGAGATTGTTGACCGCCAGCTTCTCGCCGTACCGCTTGGTCAGCCCCTCGAGCTCGATCATGGCGACCACGCTAGAACGGGACGAAGCCCTCTGCCACCCCGGTGACAGAAGGCTTCGTCCTTGTTCCGCGCTTGTTCGTGTTCCGTGCTCGTTCGGCCGGCGTACGCCCCGCGTCAGCGGGACTGCTGGGCCGGCACCCCGCGGGAGATCGGCTCGTCCTCGGCCGGCGTGCCCGCGGCGGCCACCGCGGCGCCCGTGAGGGTCGCCAGCATCTCGCGCACGTTGGTGAGCTGCGCGTTGATGGAGTCGCGGCGGTTGGTGAGGGCCGCCAGCTCGCGCTCCGATTCCGAACGGATCCGGTCCGCCTTGGCGTTGGCGTCGGCCACGATGTCCTCGGCCTGGCGCTGCGCCGTCTCGACGGTCTGGCGGGCGCGGCGCTCGGCGTCCGTGCGCAGCTTCTCCGCCTCCAGGCGCAGCTGCTCCGCGCGGTGCTCGATCTCCGCGAGGCGCTTCTCGGCCTTGGCCTGACGCGAGGCCAGGTCCCGCTCGGACTGCTCGCGGCGCTTGGCGAGGTTCGTCTCGAAGTCGGCGGCGGCCTGCGCGGCCTTGGCGCGGGTCTCCTCGAAGAGGGCGTCCGCCTCCTCGCGCTTGGACTGCGCGTCCTTCTGCGCCTCGGAACGCAGCTGCGACGCGTCGCCCTTGGCCTTCTCGACGATCCGGACGCCCTCGTCCTCGGCCTTGGCCTTGCGCTCCGCGGCGTACGACTCCGCGTCGTTGCGCACCTGCTGGGCCGCCGACTCGGCGAGCTCACGGTGCTGCTCGGCCGCGCGCCGGGCCTCCTCGCGCAGGTCCTTCGCCTCTTCCTCGGCGAGCCGCAGGATCTTCTCGACCCGGGCACCGAGACCGGCGTACGACGGCTCTGCGTCGTTCACCTGGGCCTGGGCGTTCTGGGTTTCGAGGTGGAGCTCCTCGATGCGCTTTTCCAGAGCGGTGATGCGGGCGAGAGCGCTGTCACGGTCGGAGACGAGCTTGGAGATACGTTCGTCCACCTGAGCGCGGTCGTACCCACGCCGCACAAGCTCGAAGCCGTAGGGGGAAGTGTCGCTCATGGGGTTCCTGTCGAAAGAGACCGGTGAGGTGATAGAGGGAATCCTAGGCGCCAATGCGGTGTGTCATCGAGCGGATGCACGTTTGATACGGAGAATGACACCTCTTTCGGGTGGCTGACGCGCCGATGGCTTGCCAAAGTTCTGGTCAAGGGTTCGCTCGAGCGGCGGGGGCGGACGTCGCCAAAAATCTCCATCAGACAGGCGATCCGCCCCGCGCGCTACCCGTCTGACGACTTGCCACCCGATCGTGGGGCGCCCACCGTCGCCGACGCCTTGACCCCGTTGTCCTTGCCGCCGCCCGCCGGCGCCTCGAAGGACTCCAGTGCCTCCAGCACGTCCTGCACCCGGGAGATCTCGGCGTTGATGTCTTCGCGGCGCCGCACCAGGATCTCCAGCTCGCGCTTGCCCTCCTCGACCGTCTGCCGGGCCTCGCGGACCGCCTCGGCCTTGAGCTCCTCGGCCTCCCGGACCAGCGTGGCCTTCTTCTGCTCGGCCTCCTTGAGCAGCCCCTCGGCCTTCTTGACGGCGGCGATGCGCACCTTGCCCGCCTCGGAGTTGGCCTCCGACACCAGCTCCTTGGCCTTCGCCTCCGCCTTGGCCAGCTGCTCCTCGGCGGCCTTGACGAGCGCGTCGCACCGGTCGCCGGCCGACTTCATCGTCTCGGCGGCCTCGCGGCGGGCCCGCTCGTGCAACTCCTCGATCTCCGAGGTGAGGCGCTCGCGCAGCTCCTCCGCGCGCTCCCTGATGGCGGTCGCGTCCCGGCGTGCGCCCACCAGCAGCTCGTCCGCGTCCGTACGGGCCTTCTCCACCCGGGTGTTGCCCTCGACCGTCGCCTCGGCGACGATCCGGTCGGCCTCCGCGCGGGCGGCGCCGACCATCGTGTCGGCCTGCGACTCGGCGTCCGCGGTGGCCTTCTGCGCCTGCTGCTGCGCCTCGGTGAGCAGCTTGTCGGCCTCGGCCGCGGTCTCCGTGATGAGCGTGTCGACCTGCTCGGCCGCCTCGGAGCGCCGCTTGTTGGCGTCCTTGCGGGCCTCGTCGAGGGTGCGCTCGGCCTCCTCGCGGGCGGCCGTGGTGACCCGCTCGGCCTCCGCCGCGGCCTCGGCCCTGACCCGCTCGGCCTCGGTACGGACGCGCTCGGCGTGCTGCTGCGCGGAACCGACCGTCTCGGCGGCCTCGGCCCGCAGCCGCTCCGCCTCCCCGGTGGCGTCCGAGACCAGCTGCTCGGCGCGGGCGCTCGCCTCGGCCCGCACCCGCTCGGCCTCGGCGACCGTCTCCGTGCGCAGCCGCTCCGCCTCGCCGGCCGCCTCCGCCCTGACCCGCTCGGCCTCGGTGGCCGCCTCGGAGCGGACCCGCTCCGCCTCGGCGACCGTCTCCGTGCGGATCCGGTCGGTCTGGGCGGCCGTCTCGGTGGTGAGCCGCTCCGCCTCGGAACGCGCCTCGGTGATCAGGGTGTCCGCCTGCGTCGCCGCGTCGGACCGGATGCGGTTGGCGTCCTCGCGGGCGTCCGCCCGGGTGCGCGACGCGGCCTGCTCGGCCTCGGCGATGGCGTCGGAGGCCTCCGTGCGCACCCGCTGGGCGTGCTCGGAGACGTCGGTGCGGATCCGGTCGGCCTCGGCGATGGCCTCGGACACCGTCCGCTCGGCCAGCGCCTTGGCGGCCTCCGTCTCCTCCCGCGCCTCGCGCCGCAGCCGCCCGGCGTCCTCGCTCGCGCGCTCGCGCTCCGCGTAGGCGTCGGCGCGGACCCGGTCCGCCTCCTCCTCGGCCTCGCGCCGGGTGCGCTCGGCCGCGTGCTCGGCGGCGCTGCGCAGCCCGGTGATCTCCTCCTGGGCCTGCTCGTGCAGCCCGGCGACGGACTCCCGTACCTGGGTCGCGTGCTGCTCGGCGGCCGACACCATCTCGGTGGCGCGCCGGTCGGCCTCCTCCACCAGCCGGGTCGCCTCGGCCTGCGCCTCCTCCACGCGCGTGCGCGCCGAGGCCAGCAGCTCCTCGCTCTGCTCGCGGGCCCGCTCACGCTCCTGGCCGGCCTCCTGGCGGGCGGCGCCGAGCAGCTCCTCGGCCTCGCGGCGGCGCCGGGCGGCCTCCTCCTGCGCGGCGGCCAGCGTCTCGGACGCCTCGGCGGCGATGCGCTCGGCGGCGGTCTGCGCCTCCGCCCGCACCCGGTCGGCGCTCTCCTGCGCCTCCGTCTTCAGCCGCTCCGCCTCGTTCGCCGCCTCCGACCTCAGGCGTACGGCGACGGCCTCGCCCTCCGCGCGGGAGGCGGACGCGTCCGCGGCGGCCTCGGTGCGCAGCCGCTCGGCCTCGGTCTCGGCCTGCTGCTGGAGCGTACGGATCCGCTCCGCGGCCTCGGTGCGCAGCCGCTCGCTCTCCTCGGCGGCCTCGCGGCGGATCCGCTCGCCCTCCTCGCGGGCCTCGGTCAGCGCCTGCTCGGCGGCCGTGCGGCGCTCCTCGGCCTCGGTCTGGAGCCGCGTCAGCTCCTCGGCGGCCTCCGCCCGCCGGGCCTCGACGGCCCGCTCGGTCTCCTCGCGCAGCTCGCGGGCGGCCCGCTCGGCCTCCGCCTGCAGCTCCTCGACCCGCTCGGCGGCCTCCGCGCGGTGCCGCTCGGCCTCCGCGCGGGTGCGCTCCAGGGTCTCCTCGGCCTGCCGGCGCAGCGTCGTCGCCCGCTCGATGGCCTCGGTGCGGACCTTCTCGCTGTCCGCCGTCGCGGTCCGGCGCAGCTCGTCCGCGTCCGCCTTGGCCTTGGCGAGCAGTTCCTCGGCGGTCCTGGCCGCCTCCTCGATCTGCGCCACGGCCTCCTTGCGGGCCTCCGCGCGGATCTTCTCGCCCTCGGCGACGGCGTCGGCGCGCAGCTGCTCGGCCTCGCCCCGCAGCCGGCGCGCCTCCTCCTGCAGCTCGACCGTCTTGGCCCGGTACTCCTTGGTGTCGTCCTTCGCCGCGCCCTTGAGCTGCTCGGCGATGTCGTGCGCCTCGGCCCGCAGCCGGTCCGCCTCGGCCTCGGCCTCGGAGCGGATCCGCTCGGCCTCCTCGGTGGCGGCCCTCGTGGTGCGCTTGGCGTCCTGAGACGCCTTGTTCAGCACGTCCTCGGCGGTCTTGGCGGCCTTGGACAGCTGGGTGGCCGACTCCTCGGCGGTGAGCGTACGGGCCTTCTCGGCGGCCTCGGCGACGATCTTCTCGGCCTCGGCGCGGGCGTCCGCGACCAGCTGCTCGGCCTCGGACTTCGTCGACTCGGCGTCCTTGGTGGCCTCGCTGACCAGGCGGGCGACCTGCTCCTTGGCGGTGCGGGTGCGCTGCTCGTTGGTCTGCTCGGCGCTCGCGAGGGCCTTGGCCGCGGCCTCCCTGGCCTCGGCGACCACCTTCTCGGCCTCGGACTGCGCCTTGCGCAGCGCCTCCTCGGCCTCGGACATCCGCTGCTCGGCGGCCCGGCTCAGCTCCTGGACCTGGCGGCGGGTGGACTCCGACTCCGTGGCGGTGGAGGTGCGCAGCTGTTCGGCGTGGTCGGTGGCCTCCTGCGCCTGCGTGGAGGCGGCGTTCAGCAGCCGCTCGGCGTCGGTGCGGGCGCGGCGCAGGATCTGCTCGGCCTCGGCGCGGGCGCTCTCGGCGTCACTGCGCAGCCGCTGCCGGGCCTCGGAGGTCAGCCGCTCGGCCTCCGCGCGGGCCGCGGCCAGCGCCTGGTCGGCCTCGGCCCGGGACTCGTCGAGCAGCCGGCGGGCCTGCTGCTCGGTGCGGGCCCGCAGCTGCTCCGCCCACGCCACGTTCTCGTTGACGTGCGACTCGACGGTCTGCCGGCGCTCGGCCAGCTCCTGGTCGAGCTGCTGGCGCCGGGTCACGGCCTCCTGGTGCAGCTCCGCCTGGAGCCGGGCCGCCTGCTCGGCGTGCTCCTGGAGGATGCGCTGGGTCTGCGCGCGGGCCTGGCTCAGCTCCCGCTCGGCGTCCGCGCGCAGCTGGTCGGCCTGCGTCTGCGCGTTGCGCAGCAACTGCTCGGCCTGGTACCCGATGTCGCCGCCGTCGAAGGCGGGCCGGGACATGATGGTGCGCCGCGCCTCGTGCAACTTGGCGCGCAGCACCTCGACCTGGTAGCCGAGGTCCTCGGCGTGCTGGATCGCCTTTTCCCGCTCGGTCTTCAGCCGCTTCATCTCGGCCTCGAACCGAGAGAGGTGGTCGACGTCAGCCGCCGGCTCTCGCTCCTGGCTCTCGTAGCCCCGCACTGCGCGGTCCCATCCGTCCCCTGGTCGCAAAACTCTCCGAACGAGCTCCGTCCGTCCGCAGGACGGGGCCCCCGGGGAATGGTGTCAGATCAACGGCGGAGCACGCGCTTCTGCCCCGGCGTTCGCCCCCCGAAACACGACCCCGGCGGTCCCGCCACCACTGAAACGGCAGGACCGGGTCACCCTGGACTGAGCGGCGACCGCACCCAACCCTACCGGCCCCTATGTACGAGGGTCAGTGCTCAGGTGACTCAACGGCCGCCGATGTGACGAGTTCTGTCAGTACGCCGTGGCAGTCCTTGGGGTGCAGGAAGGTGATCCGCGACCCCATGGAACCGCGCCGGGGCTCGTCGTACAGAACGCGTACGCCCTTGCCCCGGATGTCCGCGGCGTCCCCGTCCACGTCCGCCGTGCCGAAGGCGATGTGGTGGACGCCCTCGCCGTTCTTGGCGAGCCACTTGCCGACCGCGGAGTCCTCGCGGGTGGGCTCCAGCAGCTGGAGGTACGAGGACCCGCCGTCCGGCGTATCGTTGATCTTGAGCATGGCCTCGCGCACGCCCTGTTCCTCGTTGATCTCGGTGTGGAACACCTCGAAGCCATAGGTGGCACGGTAGAACTCGACGGTCGCGTCGAGGTCGTGGCAGGCGATTCCGATGTGGTCGATTCGCGTCAGCATGAAATCAGTGCAGCGCTCCGGAGGTGGTTACGCAACGTGCGCGCGATCACACCGACCGCCGGGTGACGGGCGGCATACCGCTCAGTACATTCGAGTAAACCCTCGTTCACTCCTCGGCCTGTGCGGGCCGGAAAAGGGGATCGCAGCTCATGTCTTCCGAAACTTCTGGAACGAACGGCACGACCTCCGTCATCGTCGCGGGTGCCCGCACCCCGATGGGGCGGCTGCTCGGCTCGCTGAAGTCCTTCTCCGGGGCCGACCTCGGCGGCTTCGCGATCAAGGCCGCCCTCGACCGCGCGGGGATCTCCGGCGACCAGGTCCAGTACGTGATCATGGGCCAGGTGCTCCAGGCCGGCGCCGGGCAGATCCCGGCCCGCCAGGCCGCCGTCAAGGCCGGCATCCCCATGAACGTCCCGGCGCTCACGGTCAACAAGGTCTGCCTCTCCGGCCTCGACGCCATCGCGCTCGCCGACCAGCTCATTCGCGCCGGTGAATTCGACGTGGTGGTGGCCGGCGGCCAGGAGTCCATGACCAACGCCCCGCACCTGCTGCCCAAGTCCCGCGAGGGCTACAAGTACGGCGCGGTCCAGATGCTCGACGCCATGGCGCACGACGGTCTGACCGACTCCTTCGAGGGCATCGCCATGGGCGAGTCGACGGAGAAGCACAACACCCGCCTCGGCATCGAGCGCGCCGCCCAGGACGAGATCGCCGCCCTGTCCCACCAGCGCGCCGCCGCCGCCCAGAAGAACGGGATCTACGAGGCCGAGATCACCCCGGTCGAGATCCCGCAGCGCAAGGGCGACCCGGTGCTGTTCAGCCAGGACGAGGGCATCCGCGGCGACACCACCGCCGAGTCGCTCGGCAGGCTGCGCCCGGCGTTCTCGAAGGACGGCACGATCACCGCCGGCTCCTCCTCGCAGATCTCCGACGGCGCCGCGGCCGTGGTGGTCATGAGCAAGGCCAAGGCGCAGGAGCTGGGCCTGGAGTGGATCGCGGAGATCGGCGCCCACGGCAACGTGGCCGGCCCCGACAACTCTTTGCAGTCGCAGCCCTCCAACGCCATCCGGCACGCCCTGAAGAAGGAGGGGCTGGAGGTTTCGGACCTCGACCTGATCGAGATCAACGAGGCCTTCGCGGCCGTCGCCGTGCAGTCGATGAAGGACCTCGGCGTGTCCACCGAAAAGGTGAACGTCAACGGTGGTGCGATCGCCCTGGGGCACCCGATCGGCATGTCCGGCGCCCGCCTCGTGCTGCACCTCGCCCTGGAGCTGAAGCGGCGCGGCGGCGGTGTCGGCGCGGCGGCGCTGTGCGGCGGCGGCGGTCAGGGCGACGCGCTGATCGTGCGGGTGCCCAAGGCCTGACCCCGGGTCACCGGGCAGGGACCCGGGTACCGACCCGGGTGACGACCCGGGTGACGACTTCTCACTGAACGGAGCTGTGATGCAGGACGTCTCCTCGCTGGTCGCCCAGGCCAGGGAAGGCCGGCCGCGGGCCGTGGCCCGGCTGATCTCCCTGGTGGAGGGGGCGTCCCCGCAGCTCAGGGAGGTCATGGCGACCCTCGCGCCGCTGACCGGCGGGGCGTACGTGGTCGGTCTGACGGGGTCGCCGGGCGTCGGCAAGTCGACCTCCACCTCGGCGCTGGTGACGGCGTATCGCAAGCAGGGCAAGCGGGTCGGCGTCCTGGCCGTCGACCCGTCCTCCCCCTTCTCGGGCGGCGCCCTGCTCGGCGACCGCGTCCGCATGTCGGAGCACGCCTCCGACCCGGGCGTCTACATCCGCTCGATGGCGACGCGCGGCCACCTCGGCGGCCTCGCCTGGGCGGCGCCGCAGGCCATCCGGGTGCTGGACGCGGCGGGCTGTGACGTGATCCTGGTCGAGACGGTGGGCGTGGGTCAGTCGGAGGTCGAGATCGCCTCCCAGGCCGACACCTCCGTCGTCCTCCTCGCCCCGGGCATGGGCGACGGCATCCAGGCGGCCAAGGCCGGGATCCTGGAGATCGGCGACGTCTACGTCGTGAACAAGGCCGACCGCGACGGCGCGGACGCGACCGCCCGCGAGCTGAACCACATGCTGGGCCTGGGCGAATCCCGCGGCCCCGGCGACTGGCGCCCGCCGATCGTGAAGACGGTCGCCGCGCGCGGCGAGGGCGTCGACGAGGTGGTCGAGGCCCTGGAGAAGCACCGCGCCTGGATGGAGGAGCGGAACGTGCTGGCCGAACGCCGCCGGGCGCGGGCGGCCCGCGAGGTCGAGACCATCGCCGTCACCACCCTGCGCGAACGCATCGGCGACCTGCACGGCGACCGCCGCCTCGGCGCACTGGCGGAACGCATCGTGGCGGGCCAGCTCGACCCGTACCGCGCGGCGGACGAACTGGTGGCGGGGCTCACCCAGGGCTGACCGGACACGCCCCGGCGCGGTGCCCGGTTCCGGCGGGCGCCGAGCCCGTTTCCAGCGGACGCCGAGTGCGCGTGGTGCCGGCGTGGAGCGTGTTCCGCGTCGGCGTGGATCGCGCGTGGACCCCGTTTCGAGCCGATGCCGAGGCGAGGCGGAGTACGCCGAAGGGCGCGGCGAGGGGGCGGCGGAAAGGCGAGGGAAAAAGCGGCGGAGAAAATGGCGTGCCCCCGGACGGGTCCCGCTGTACGTTGCTCGGCGTGTTCCTCCTCTTGGCATAGGGCCCGCCCCGCACGCGACCGCCGCATCCGGCCGTCGCGTGCTTCGGCGTCCCCTCGTCGCCTGCCTCCTGAGGAACCTCTCGCGTGTCCACGTCTTCCGCGCGGCCGTCGTACGCCGCGGTACTCCGCGTTCCCCATGCCCGCCGCACCTTCGCGGCCGCCCTCGTCGGCCGGCTGTCGTACGGCACGGTCTCCCTGTCCCTGATGCTCGCCCTGACCCGTGCCACCGGGTCGTACGCCGTGGCCGGCGCCGTCATGGCGCTCTTCGGCGCGACGAGCGTCTTCCTGTCTCCCTGGCGCGCGGCACTCGTCGACCGGCACGGCCCGCGCCGGGCCCTGCTCCCCATGGCCCTGCTCCACGCCGTGCTGCTGTGCGCGCTGGCCGCGGTCTGCCGTCCGGGCGCGCCCGCGTCCGCCCTCGCGGTGACCGCGGCCCTCGCGGGTTCCTGCACGCCCCCGCTCGGCCCCACGATGCGCGCGGTCTGGGCCGAACTGCTCCCGGACCGGGCGATGTTGCGGCGCGCCTACAGCCTGGACGGCGTCGCCGAGGAACTGCTCTTCGTCTCGGGCCCGCTCCTGGTCGGTGTGCTGGTCGGCGTCGCCCCGCCGGCCGCCGGCGTCGTGCTGAGCGCGCTGCTGGTGGCGGTGGGCACCCTCGCCTTCGTCAGGTCCCCGGCGGCCGTGCCGCGCCCCCCGGCGGAGCGCGGGAAGGACGCGTCCGCGCCGGCCGGCCGAGGGGGAGAGGGACAGCGGAGTGCCCTGCTGCAGCCCGTCGCCGTCGCCGCGTGCGTCGGCGTCTCGGTGAGCGCCGTGGACCTCCTCGTCGTCGCCTTCGCCGGGCGGCACGGCTCGGGGGACGGCACCGCCGCCTGGGTGCTGGCGGCGTTGTCGGCGGGCAGTGCGGTCGGCGGACTGCTCAACGGCGCCCTCGCCTGGCGCGCCTCCGCCCGCGCCCGGCTCCCGCTCTACGCGGTGGGCCTCGGTCTCTGCCTGGCCGTCGCGGGCCTCGCCCCCGGTGTCGGCACGCTGGCCGCGGCGGTCGCCTGCGCGGGGTTCTTCGTGGCGCCGGCGCTGACGACGGCGTACCTGGTCGCCGAGGAGAGCGCGGCGCCCGGCTTCCGGGTCCGGGCGGGAGCCTGGTGCAACACGGCCGTGAACGCGGGGATGTCCGCGGGTGCCGCCGCGGTGGGCCTGCTGGTGGAACGGCTGCCCCTGGCGGTGTGCTTCGCGGTGTCCGGCGCGGTCGCCGTGGCGGCGGCGCTGGTGCCGGGGCGCCGCCGCGCACGGTCCGCCGGGCGGGCGGGGGCCGGTCAGTCGTCGTCGGAGTCCGAGTCGGAGTCGGAGCCCGAATCGTCCGACCGGGACGAGTCCGAGCGGTCGGCCGTGACCTTGCCGGACGCCGGGTCGACCCGCCAGTCGCGCTCGCCCTTGCCGGAGGAGCGGGTCTCGACCTCCCAGGACGCCTCGCCGTCGCCGTAGTGGCCGTCGTCGTCCAACTCCACGGACGTCACGGTCCCGTGGGCGGCGGCGGCCTTCGCGGCCTCGGCGGCGTCCACGGAGGTGCCCTTCAGCGCGGCCCGGACCTCGTCGGTGTCGTCCTCGTCGTCCTTCTCCGAGCCGAGGACCTTGCCGCCGGCCGGGTCGATCCGGACGCTGTGCCAGGTGCCGTCGCCGGCGAGGACCTCGACCTCCCAGGCCGCGCGCTCGCCGTCGTCGTCACCGTCCTCGTCGTCCAGTTCGGCGGAGACGGCGGTGCCGGGTGTGCCGGGTGCCTCCCGCAGGGCGGCGGCGACGGCGTCGGCCGCCGTCACCTTCGCGGCGGCGGCAGGGGCGGCGTCGTCGCGGTCGTCGGCGTCCCGGTCGTCACCGGCGTCGTCCGCGTCGTCCGCGTCGTCCCGCGCGTCGTCGTCCGAAGCGCGGGCGTCCGCCGACTGGCGCGTCGTACCCGGGTCGTCGTCCCCCGAGGTCGCCAGCGCCGTCGCCGTACCGCCTCCGATCAGTGCGGCGGCGGTGACGACGGCGATCACGATGTTGCGCTTCATGCGGCTTCCTCCCGAGTCGTACAGGCTTGGTCGAGTCGCTGTGCTTTCGACGCCTTCACTGTCGCGGACCGACGCTGAGGCCGAGCTGAAGCCGCCTGAAGGCTTCTTCAGCTTCCTTTTGGGACCCTTCACCCATGCGCCTGTTGATCGTGGAGGACGAGAAGCGCCTCGCCGTGTCGCTCGCCAAGGGCCTCACCGCCGAGGGGTACGCCGTGGACGTCGTCCACGACGGCCGGGAGGGACTGCACCGGGCCGGCGAGGGCGTGTACGACCTCGTCATCCTCGACATCATGCTGCCCGGCCTCAACGGCTACCGGGTCTGCGCCGCCCTGCGCGCCGCCGGGCACGACGTGCCGATCCTGATGCTCACCGCCAAGGACGGCGAGTACGACGAGGCGGAGGGCCTGGACACGGGCGCGGACGACTACCTCACCAAGCCCTTCTCGTACGTCGTCCTCGTCGCCCGCGTGAAGGCCCTGCTGCGGCGCCGGGCCCAGGGCGGCGCGGCCTCGCCCGTGCACGTCCACGGGGACCTGAAGGTCGACACCGCCGCCCGCCGGGTGTTCCTGGACGAGCGCGAAGTCACCCTCACCGCGAAGGAGTTCGCCGTACTGGAGCAGCTCGTGGTGCGGGCCGGGCAGGTCGTGTCCAAGGCGGAGATCCTGGAGCACGTCTGGGACTTCGCCTACGACGGCGACCCCAACATCGTCGAGGTGTACGTCAGCGCCCTGCGCCGCAAGCTGCGGGCCGGTCTCATCCGGACCGTGCGCGGCGCCGGCTACCGGCTGGAGGGCGAGCGGTGAGCCGGTTCCTCGGGTCGGTGCGGGCGCGGGCCACGCTCGGCGCCACCCTCGTGGTCGCCGTCGCCCTGGTCGCGGCCGGCACCGCCGTCCTGCTGTCCCTGCGCTCCAACCTGCTCGGCGAGGCCGGCACCCAGGCGGAGCGCTCCGCGCGGGAGGTCGCCGCCGAGCTGGCCGTCGGGACGCCGTACGGCGACCTGTCGCTGGACGTGGACGACCGCCCGGTGCAGGTCGTCGACGAGGACGGCAGGCTGGTGGCGGCCGGCGAGGACCTGGAACGGATCAGCGGCACCGGCGTCGACGCGGTGGAGCCGCGGCCCACGCCCGCCCCCACCGGCGACGGCGACGGTGACGGCGACTCGGACGACGACGGCGACTCGGACGACGGCGACTCCGGCGACTCCGGCGAGTCGCTCGAGCCCGGTGAGATCGGCGCGCGCACCACCGTCAGCGACGGCTCCGCGACCATCGACGGCGACACGGAGGACTACCGCTTCGCCGCCGTGCCCGTCGAGACCCGGGACGGAGAGCAGCTCACCGTCTACGCCGGTGCCCCGCTGTCCGCCGAGCACGGCGCCGTGCGCACCGCGCTGACCGTCATGCTGATCGGCTTCCCGCTGCTGCTCGCGGTGGTCGCCTGGGTGACCTGGCTGGTCACCGGGCGGGCGCTGCGCCCGGTGGAGGGCATCCGCCGGGAGATGGCCGCGATCACCGCCAGCGAGGACCTGGCGCGCCGCGTCCCCGTGCCGGGCACGCACGACGAGGTCGCCCGGCTCGCCTCGACCACCAACGAGACGCTGGCGGCGCTGGAGACCTCGGTGGAGCGGCAGCGGCGCTTCGTCGCCGACGCCTCGCACGAGCTGCGCAGCCCCATCGCCTCCCTGCGCACCCAGCTGGAGGTGGCCGCCGCCCACCCCGAACTGCTGGATCTGGACGGCGCCGTGGAGGACACCGTACGGCTGCAGCGGCTCGCGGCCGACCTGTTGCTGCTGGCCAGGCTGGACGCGGGGGAGCGGCCCGCCGACGCGCACGTCGACCTCGCGGCGCTGGCGCGGGAGGAGGCCGGGGACCGGGCCGGGGTCCAGGTGCGGGCCGAGGACGACGTGCCGGTCGCCGGGTCGCGCGGGCAGCTGGGCCGGGTGCTGGCCAACCTGCTGGACAACGCCCAGCGGCACGCCCGTTCGGCGGTGGAGGTGTCCGTGCGGCGGGACGGGGGGACGGCCGTGATCGCGGTGGCGGACGACGGGGAGGGCGTGCCGGCGGCTGACCGGGAGCGGATCTTCGAGCGGTTCGTCCGGCTCGACGCCGCCCGCAGCCGCGACGACGGCGGCGCCGGGCTGGGCCTGGCCATCGCCCGCGACGTCGTCGTACGGCACGGCGGCACGCTCACCGTCCACGACGCGCCGGCAGGCGGGGCCCTGTTCGAGCTCCGCCTGCCGGGTGCCTGGTAGCGCTTGGTCAGGCCCTGGTGGCCCGCGCGGACGTGATCAGGCGCGTCCCCGCTGGGCGCGCAGGTGCTCCGCGATGGGCTTGAGCGCCTTGTCGAGGTCCGTCAGGGTCTCGGGGGCCAGCAGGTCGATGAAGTGCCTGCGGACCGAGGCCACGTGGTGCGGCGCGACCTTCCGCATCGTCTCCAGGCCGTGCTCGGTGAGGACGGCGTAGAGCCCGCGGCGGTCGGACTCGCAGTTCTCCCGCCGGACCAGGTGCGCGTTCTCCATGCGGGTGATCTGGTGGGAGAGGCGGCTCTTGGACTGCATCGTGGCCGTGGCCAGGTCGCTCATCCGCATTCTGTCGCCCTCCGACTCGGAGAGGTTCACCAGGATCTCGTAGTCGTTCATCGTCAGGCCGAACGGCTGCAGGTCCTTCTCGAGCTGGTGCGTCAACAGCCTGTTGACCTCCAGGTGGGTGCGCCAGGCACACTGCTCCGTATCGGTCAGCCAGCGGGTGGCCGTCTCGGTCTCCATGAATGAAGTCTACCTAAAATGTTGAAAGGCGAACTAGTGAGGGGTGGTCCGTGACGGTGACGGTGCGCACGCGTTCGACGTCACACTCCGCAGATTACCGCTCACAGCCCGAAGCGGCGCTGGAGGTCCCCCAGCTGTCCGGGAAGCCCCGGTGCCCCCGACCGGCCTCCCGGTGCTCCGGACGCCCCGCCGCCGGGCACTCCCGCCTGCTGCGGAGTGGCCCCCGTCGCCTGCTCCGCCATCAGCGTCTCGCTCGATTGCAGCAGCACCGTCCCCGCCCCCGCGAACTCGAACTGGTGCTCCTCCCCGGAGGCCCCGCCCAGGCCCGTCATCGCACGTAGACCGCCCATCAGGCCGGTCATGTACCCGTGGTCGTAGTGATGGCACGGCGACGGGCAGTCGGCCCAGCCGACCAGGGCCTGGGGGTCGACCCGGATCGGGGGTTCCATGAACACCACCGGACCGTTCGACGCGGCCACGAACTTTCCGGTTCCGAGCAGGGTCAGGAAACCCGGCACGATCGACTGCTTGAGGGCGAGACTTGGCTGAAAAGCAAGGAGGTTGCCCGAGCGAATGGTCAGGTTGCCGTCCTCCAGGTCGTACGAATTCACGTCGAAGGCCCGGTCGGCGAGGAGCATCTTGCCCGAACCCTCGGCCACGACCCAGTCGCTCGCGTGCAGAGGCGAATGGAACGACGTGCGCACCAGACGGTCCAACCGCCCGTGCCCGATCCCGTTGAACTCGATCGTCCCGTAGTAGGCGATCATCTTCCCCTTCTGCAGGAACCACCGGCTCCCCTTCAGCTCCACGCAGAAGGTGTACGCGTTGACGTTGTCATCGGCCGGCAGCGTCGCCGGGTCGTGGTGGACCGTGCTCACAGCTTCTCCTCCGACGCCTGGACGAACACCGTGCCGCTGCCGCTCAGCTCCAGCTGGAACGCCTCGCCGGAGCCCCGCCCCACCATGTCCCGCCAGCCCATCGCCGTGGACAGCTTGTTGCGGACGTCGCCGTGGTGGGCGACGTAGGCCTGCGGGTCGACGCGTACCGGCCGCTGCGGAGTGATCGGGATCTCGAAGACACCGCCGTGGGCCATCACCGCCACCGAGCCGTGTCCCTTCAGCGTCGTCGTGAACAGCCCCTGCCCGCTGACCTGCCCGCGCACCATGCCCATCACCCCGCCCTGCGAGCCCAGGAACACCGTGCCCTGCCGCAGCGTGCCCTCGAAGGCGAGGAGGCGGTCCGCCTCGACGTACAGGGTGTCGCCGGCGAGGTTGATCACCTGGACGTGGTGCCCGCCGTGCCCGAAGAGCACCGTGCCGCTGCCCTCGACGGTCATCAGCGGCGTGTCCTCGTTCGCCACCCGGCGCCCGATCATCGACATGACGCCGCCCTGGCCGCCGGCCGTGTTCGGGGTGAAGGACACCTCGCCCTGGTAGGCGAGCATCGCCCCGCGCTGACTGAACAGCCGCTGCCCGGGTGCCACGGTCGCCCGGACCATCTTCGCGTTGATCTCCTCGAAGGCCATGGTCAGACATCCCCCGCGATCGTGTTCCGCTCGCTCGGCTGCACGTAGACCAGGCCGTCGCCCTCGAAGCGGATCTGGAAGGCCTCGCCGCCGCCCTCCCCGAAGAGCGTGCGGAACGTCACACCCGACTGGAAGGACTGCCGCAGGTTCCCCTGGTGCGCGACATACGCCCCCGGGTCGACGGTCAGCGGGTACTGCGCGCTGACCCGCAGCACCACCGCCGGGCCGTCCGACATGATCGCCGCCTGCCCGTGCCCCTCGACCGTCGTCGTGAACAGCCCGTTGCCCTGGGAGGCGCCGCGCGTGCCCGTGAAGCTGGTGCCGGTCCGCAGCCCGGCGTCGGCCGCCAGGAAGTTGCTGGACTCGACGTACAGCGTGTCGCCCTGGAGACCCACGAGGGTGATCTCCGAGGCCCGGTCCGCGAACCAGCAGGTCCCGTGCCCCTTCACCTCCATCACCGTCATCTGCTCGCCGGTGATCCGCCGGGTCACCATGCCCCGGATCCCCTCACCGCCGCCGCTCAGCTTCTTGAAGGCCATCTCCCCGTCGTACGCGACCATCGAGCCGTTCTTCGCCTTCACGGCGTCCCCGGTCATGTCGACGGCGAGTACCTTGCTGTCTTGAAGTCGGAACATCGCCACAAATGGGAAAGGTAGCCCGCCGGGCGCCCCCGCCGACAGGGCCCCGACCCCCTCACCCGGGCGCGTCGGGCGTTTGCCACAATGGACGCGCGCTTGTGCGCACGTTCACAAACCGCCGCGCGCCGGCGTGCCCGAGCACCGACCCGACCCCTCCAGCCGAACCCACCGAACCCACCGAAGGTGACCCGTGGACCTCAAGACCGCCTCCGCCCTCCGCCGCCTCCGCCTGGTCTCCGGCCCCGAGGCGATCTCGTTCCTCCTCCTGCTCGTCTGCTCCGTCCTGAAGCGGACCACCGAATTCAACGCGGTGCCCGTGATGGGCGCGGTCCACGGCTTCCTCTTCGTGCTGTACGTGCTCTTCTGGGCGGACGCCTGGAACCGCGCCAAGTGGTCCTTCGGCACCGCCGCCTTCTACTTCGTCATGTCGGTCCTGCCGACCGGCGGCTTCTTCGCCGAGCGCCGGCTCAAGCGTGAGGCCGAGAGCGCGGTCATCGCCTCCCGCGCCCGCCGCGAAGGGGTCGTGGGCGCGTGATCGTCGCCTTCTCCGTGACCCCGCTCGGCGTCGGCGAGGACGTGGGGGAGTACGTCGCCGACGCCGTCCGGGTGGTCCGCGAGTCGGGCCTGCCGAACCGCACCGACGCGATGTTCACCTCCGTCGAGGGCGAGTGGGACGAGGTCATGGACGTCGTCCGGCGGGCCGTCGCGGCCGTCGAGGCACGGGCGCCCCGCGTCTCCCTGGTCCTGAAGGCGGACATCCGCCCCGGCGTGACGGACGGCCTCACCTCCAAGGTGGACACGGTCGAGCGGCACCTCGCCGGATAGCCGCGGGCCCGGGGCGGAGGTATCGAAGGGCGAGACGGGGCTGACCGGGATATGACCGGCCGGTAGGGTCTGATGCCGTGCCGAAGCCCCTCAGTCTCTCCTTCGATCCGATCGCCCGTGCCGACGAACTGTGGAAGCAGCGCTGGGGTGCCGTGCCCTCCATGGTCGCGATCACGTCGATCATGCGGGCGCACCAGATCCTCCTGGCCGAGGTCGACGCGGTGGTCAAGCCGTACGGGCTGACCTTCGCGCGCTACGAGGCGCTGGTGCTGCTCACCTTCTCCAAGTCGGGCGAGCTGCCGATGTCCAAGATCGGCGAGCGCCTCATGGTGCACCCCACCTCCGTGACGAACACCGTCGACCGGCTGGTCAAGTCCGGCCTGGTCGACAAGCGCCCCAATCCCAACGACGGCCGCGGCACGCTCGCCACCATCACCGACAAGGGCCGTGAGGTGGTCGAGTCGGCCACCCGCGACCTGATGGCGATGGACTTCGGCCTGGGCGCCTACGACGCCGACGAGTGCGGCGAGATCTTCGCGATGCTCCGGCCGCTGCGGGTGGCCGCCGGGGACTTCGAAGAGGCCTGAGCGCGTCGCCGGGCCCGCCCGAAGATCGCGCGAAACGGACGGTTACGCTCGTACGCATGAAAAAGAGCGTGCTGACCCGCTACCGGGTCATGGCGTACGTCACCGGTGTGCTGCTGATCCTGCTCTGCCTCGGCATGATCGCCAAGTATCTGCTGGACATGGACGGCGCGGCCGACTTCACCCGCGTCGTCAGCATCGCCCACGGCTGGCTGTACGTCGTCTACCTGGTCTTCGCCTTCGACCTGGGCGCGAAGGCGAAGTGGAAGGTCAGCAAGCAGCTGTGGGTGCTGCTGGCCGGGACGATCCCGACCGCCGCCTTCTTCGTGGAGCGCAAGGTCAGCCAGGAGCTGGACGCCAAGGTCGCCGCGGCTAAGACGCCGGCCGCCGCCAAGGCGTAACCGGGTCCTGTCAAGCCCTGCCACCGCCGTACGGACACCCGTACGGCGGTACACCATCGACATTTACTTGGACGTCCTAGTAAATTCGTGGGTATGGACGCTCACGCCATAGAGGAGGGCCGCCTTCGCTGGCAGGCCCGGTACGACGCGGCGCGCAAGCGCGACGCGGACTTCACCACGCTCTCCGGGGACCCGGTGGAGCCGGTGTACGGGCCCCGGCCCGGGGACGCCTACGAGGGCTTCGAGCGGATCGGCTGGCCGGGGGAGTACCCGTTCACCCGCGGCCTGCATCCGACCGGCTACCGGGGGCGGACGTGGACCATCCGGCAGTTCGCCGGGTTCGGGAACGCCGAGCAGACCAACGAGCGCTACAAGATGATCCTGCGCAACGGCGGCGGAGGGCTCTCCGTCGCCTTCGACATGCCGACGCTGATGGGCCGCGACTCCGACGACCCGCGCTCGCTCGGCGAGGTCGGGCACTGCGGGGTGGCCATCGACTCGGCCGCCGACATGGAGGTCCTGTTCAAGGACATCCCGCTCGGCGATGTCACGACCTCCATGACGATCAGCGGGCCCGCCGTGCCCGTGTTCTGCATGTACCTGGTCGCCGCCGAACGGCAGGGCGTGGACGCCTCCGTGCTCAACGGCACGCTCCAGACCGACATCTTCAAGGAGTACATCGCCCAGAAGGAGTGGCTCTTCCAGCCCGAGCCGCACCTGCGCCTGATCGGCGACCTGATGGAGTACTGCGCGGCCGGCATCCCCGCCTACAAGCCGCTCTCGGTCTCCGGCTACCACATCCGCGAGGCCGGTTCGACGGCCGCGCAGGAACTGGCGTACACGCTGGCGGACGGCTTCGGGTACGTGGAGCTGGGACTCTCGCGCGGCCTCGACGTGGACGTCTTCGCGCCCGGACTCTCCTTCTTCTTCGACGCGCACCTCGACTTCTTCGAGGAGATCGCCAAGTTCCGCGCGGCCCGGCGCATCTGGGCCCGCTGGATGCGGGACGTCTACGGCGCGAAGTCCGACAAGGCGCAGTGGCTGCGCTTCCACACGCAGACCGCCGGCGTCTCGCTCACCGCCCAGCAGCCGTACAACAACGTGGTGCGTACGGCCGTGGAGGCGCTCGCGGCGGTGCTCGGCGGGACGAACTCGCTGCACACCAACGCGCTGGACGAGACCCTCGCCCTGCCGAGCGAGCAGGCGGCGGAGATCGCGCTGCGCACCCAGCAGGTGCTGATGGAGGAGACCGGCGTCGCCAACGTCGCCGACCCGCTGGGCGGTTCCTGGTTCGTCGAGCAGCTGACGGACCGGATCGAGGCGGACGCGGAGAAGATCTTCGAGCAGATCAAGGAGCGGGGCCTGCGGGCCCACCCCGACGGGCGGCACCCCATCGGGCCGATGACCTCCGGGATCCTGCGCGGCATCGAGGACGGCTGGTTCACCGGGGAGATCGCCGAGTCGGCGTTCCGGTACCAGCAGTCATTGGAGAAGGACGACAAGAAGGTCGTCGGCGTCAACGTCCACACCGGTTCCGTCACCGGCGACCTGGAGATCCTGCGGGTCAGCCACGAGGTGGAGCGCGAGCAGGTGCGGGTGCTGGGCGAGCGCAAGGCGGCCCGCGACGACGCGGGGGTGCGGGCCGCGCTGGACGCGATGCTGGCCGCGGCCCGCTCCGGGGGCAACATGATCGAGCCGATGCTCGACGCGGTGCGGGCGGAGGCGACGCTCGGGGAGATCTGCGGCGTGCTGCGGGACGAGTGGGGGGTGTACACGGAACCGGCGGGGTTCTAGACGCCGTGGGCCCCGGCGGTCCGGGGGGCTGCGAGCCCCCTGGACCGCCGGCCTATGCCGGCCGGGAGGCCAGCCCCCACAGCAGCACCTGTGCGAAGCCCCGTACCCACTCCCCGTCCGCCGGTTCCGCGCTGACCAGGGTGCGGTGCACCACCGCGCCCGCCACCACGTCGAAGATGAGGTCAGCCGTGCGCGCGGCCTCGGCCGGGTCGGTCTCGGGGGGCAGTTCGCCGCGTGCCTGGGCGCGGGCCCTGCCCTCCAGCACCAGGCGCTTCTGGCGCTCCACGATCGACGTGCGGATCCGCTCGCGCAGCGCGTCGTCACGGGTGGACTCGGCGACCACCGCCATCAGGCCGCTCTTGGCCTCCGGACGGGCCAGGATCGCCGCGAACTGGAGCACCACGCCCTCGATGTCGGCGGCCAGGGAGCCGCGGTCGGGCAGCCGCAACTCGTCGAACAGCTCGGCGACCGCGTCGACCACCAGTTCGTTCTTGCCCGGCCAGCGGCGGTAGAGCGTCGTCTTGGCGACCCCGGCCCGCGTCGCCACGTCTCCCAGGGTGAGCTTCGACCAGCCCAGGTCGACCAGGGCGGCCCGCGTCGCGGCCAGGATCGCGGTGTCCGCCGCCGCGCTGCGCGGACGCCCGGTGCGGCCGGCGGTGGAGCTGCTCTGCATCCCCCGACCTTAACCGGCGGGTGACGCGCGACCGGCCGTGAGGCAGATCACCAGGGCGGGGGGTGCCGGCGGGTCCTCCGCGCATTACGCTACGAGGCGTAGCGAAAGCACGGGTGCGCCCGTGCCCCAGCGACGACCACGGGCGTGGGGTGGGGACCCGGCGCCGAACGGCACACATCAGGGCGGGCTTTCACCCCGCTTTTCACGCACGCGCGCGGTACGGGGGAGGATAGGCCCATGCAGCCACGGAACATGTCCATGAGCGGGGTCGTCGACCTCGCCGCGGTGAAGGCGGCCCAGGAGGCCAAGGCGAAGGCGGAGCAGGCGCGCGCCGAGGCGGCCCGGCAGGGCGGGACGGGGGCCGTCTCCCCGGCCGATCTCGTCCTCGACGTCGACGAGGCCGGCTTCGAGAGCGAAGTACTCCAGCGGTCCACCGAGGTCCCGGTCGTCATCGACTTCTGGGCCGAGTGGTGCGAGCCCTGCAAGCAGTTGAGCCCGGTGCTGGAGCGGCTCGCCGTCGAGTACAACGGGCGCTTCGTCCTCGCCAAGATCGACGTCGACGCCAACCAGATGCTGATGCAGCAGTTCGGCGTCCAGGGCATCCCGGCCGTGTTCGCGGTCGTGGCCGGACAGGCGCTGCCGCTCTTCCAGGGCGCCGCCGGCGAGGCGCAGATCCGGCAGACCCTGGACCAGCTGGTGCAGGTCGCCGAGCAGCGCTTCGGCCTGACCGGTCTCGTCGTCGACCCCGAGGCGGAGCCGGGCGCGGCGCAGCCCGCCGCCCCCGAGCACCCCGCAGGCCCGCACGACGCGGCGCTGGAGGCCGCCGTGCGCGCGCTGGACGCCGGCGACCTGGGCGGCGCCGTCCAGTCGTACAAGAACGTGCTGTCCGAGGACCCGGGCAACACCGAGGCCAAACTGGGCCTGGCCCAGGCCGAGTTGCTCCAGCGCGTGCAGGGCGCCGACCCGCAGCGGGTTCGTCAGGAGGCGGCGGACAAGCCGGGTGACGCCCGGGCGCAGATCGCCGCCGCCGACCTGGACCTGGTCGGCGGCCACGTGGAGGACGCCTTCGGGCGCCTCATCGACACGGTGCGCCGGACGGCCGGCGACGAGCGGGACGCCGTACGGGTGCGGCTCCTGGAGCTGTTCGAGGTGGTCGGCGGTGACGACCCGCGGGTGACCGCGGCGCGCAGGGCGCTGGCCCGCGCCCTCTTCTAGGGCGACCGGGGCACCCCTCGCCGGCCGGTCGCCGACCGTGCGGGCGGGTGGTGCCCGTGTGCCCCAGCTGCCGACGCGACGTCCATGCGGCCGCGCTTTGCCAAATCTTGGTAATCGCGGCCGCTGTTACTGCCAGTAAGTCGACGTCGCCGATCTGTCGGATTCTGTCCAGCGATCAATAGTTTTGTTCCGCCCCTATGGCACACCCAGCGTCGCCGTCCGCGACCGGTGTGTCGTCCCGCGGTTATCCGGCCGTTACTAGCGAGTAACGAACCCCCTTGTGTCGGCGGCGAGAATGCACCACGATCGGCGACGCTCGGTCCATTCCCGTACCCCGAAAGCCAGTCGGGTCGCGGGGGTTCCTGGGTCCCCACCGAGCAGAGCCGGCGGCAGTGGCGCCGGCTCTTGGGCAGGGGGGTCTTCGCTTTCCCGGCGAAGCCTGTCCAGCAGGGTTGTGCGTGATGCGTGTCAGGCGCGACCAGTGGTTGTCGCTCGGGGGTGATCGCCGGTGATTCGGGCGCGTTGTACGTGCCGCCGAGCGCGGGCGCTCTCCTTCCCGAGGACGTAGCACTTCTCCCATCCCTGCCGGGCCGAGTCGCCGACTGGCGACGGGGCCGAGGCCAGGAGATGTACGTCCGAGAAGGAGGAAATATGGAGTCCCAGGTGCGTGGCGGGACCAGATGGAAGCGGTTCGCTGTGGTGATGGTGCCCAGCGTGGCCGCCACGGCGGCGATAGGCGTCGCGCTGGGGCAGGGTGCCCTGGCGGCGTCGTTCAGCGTCTCCGGCCAGTCGTTCAAGGTGACGGCGGAGCAGCTCGACGGTACGGGATTCTCCCAGTACGGGGCGATCGACTCGGGTTACACGCTGAAGGGCGACAAGACGGCTCACCCCGTCGCCGTCTCGGCGTTCAAGTCCGCGACGATCAAGGGCATGTGCCAGTCCGTGGTCACCCCGGACGTCCCGCTGCTCGGTTCCGTCAGCCTGATGCTGAAGGCGGGCGGCGGCGGTACCCCGGTCGAGGCGCAGAACCTGTACATCGACGTCGAGCAGCTCGAGGCCGACGCCACCTTCCGTGGCATCGACATCGGTGTGGCCGCCAAGGACGCCGTCAAGGGTCCCGGCATCAAGAAGGGCGACACCGCGAACCCGTACGGATTCGCGCAGCAGGCCGACTCGGCCACGCTGAAGAACGTGAAGCAGACGGCGTGGGCGACCACCGCCGGAACCTTCAAGCTCAGCGGACTGAAGATGTCGCTGTCCAAGGGTGTCAAGGAGTGCTACTAAGCACCCCTTGACGGGCGGGGGAGCCGACGGCGCCCCCGCCCGTCCCCTCTCCGGGCCCGCCTGCGCGCGCGGCCCACATCTCCACCACAGCAAAGCCGTACCAGGGAGCTGTTTTCATGAGCGCCGAGACTCCTGCCGCAGCCGGCCAGTTCACCCGCCGGAGGCTGCAGTTCCGTGCCTGGCGAGGCGGGCGGCCGTTCTGGGCCGGCCTGTTCATCGCGCTCGGCGGACTCCCCATCGCCTACTTCCCCTACGCGAACCTCCAGATCGGCCACCTGACGCTGGCGATGGCCACCACCGCGGGCGCCGGGTCCCTGATCATCGGCGTGCTGCTGGTCGTCCTGGGCGTCAGCCTGTGGTTCCAGAAGCACGTGCGGGTCTTCGCGGGCGTCGCGGCGATCCTGCTCGCACTGGTGTCCATCCCGGTCTCCAACCTCGGCGGATTCCTCATCGGCTTCCTGCTCGCGCTGGTCGGCGGGGCGATGGCCGTGTCGTGGGTGCCGGGCGAGCCGCCGCAGGATGAGCCGCCGCTGGAGGGCAGGGGAACGGGCGACGCGCCCGAGGGCGTGGTCCCCGGCGGCGCCGCGCTGTCCGACACCGCGGTGCCCGGCACGCCGGCACCCGCGACGCAGGTGCCCGACGCCTCGGTTCCGCAGCAGCGGGACGGGGCGGAGAAGCCGAACGATCTGTCAGGAACGAGCCCGGCCAACGGGGCGAACGGGAGGCACAGTGCCGGCTGACGAGGTGACCCGCGGGACTGACGTGGAGTCGTTCCGTGTGAGAACCGGGCCGCGCCACGCGGCACCCAAGAAGCCGTTGTTCACCAGGTTCCACATGCCGGCCGGGAAGGCGATAGCCCTGGCGGCGATGCCCACGGCCGTCCTCATGGGGATGGGGTTCACGCCGACGCTGGCCCTCGCCGACGGCAACGACGCCGCGAAGCCGACCTCCAACAGCCTGACGGCCGACGAGTACAAGGACTGCGTGGCGGCCCTCGAGGACGCCGAGAAGGGCACCTCCGCGTCGCCCACGCCGTCGGCCTCGGCGACCGGCGAGGCCGACGGGGCCGGCGACGAGGACGAGACGAAGGAGCCCGACCCCTCGGCCTCCGGGGACTCGGACCCGGGCAAGGACACGGGCACCGGCACGGACGGGTCCTCTTCGTCGGATTCAGGTTCCGACGACGAGGCCGGCCCCGCCCCGAGCCCCTCCCCCTCGGCCGAGTCGCAGAGCAAGGAGCCGCAGAGCGAGGAGACGGCCGGCGCGAGCACCCCGGCACCGTCCCCCTCCGCGTCCGAGTCCCGCGGCGGTGTCCTGGACGGCATAGGCGACGCCCTCGAAGGCATCTTCACCGGCGGTCAGAAGGGCGAGGAGTCCGCGAGCCCCGCCCCGGCCCCCTCCCCGTCCGCGTCGGCGTCGGCCTCGGCGACCGAGAAGGCCGGCGAGGACGCGTCCGACCCCGCGAAGGAGACCACCGACCAGGCCACCGGCACGGCGAAGGACACCGTCGAGGACACCGCCGGCGCGGCGTCCGAGGCGGCCGGGGACACCAGGGAACCGGCGGACGAGGCGGCCGGGGAGGCAGGGGACGCGGCCGGGGAGGCCACCGCCTCCCCCTCGCCCACCCCCAGCGCCTCCGAGAGCGCCGGCACGGACGTGGACGACTGCCCGGTCGCCACCGACGAGGAGGGCGGCGTCGACAACCCGGTGCCGCTGCCCGACGACCCCTGGTACCTCAACGCCAGCTCGCTGCTGCTCAAGGGCGCCTCCTACAAGGGCGTCGTCGAGGTGAGGACGGCCAACGGCACCACCAAGAAGGTGCTCAAGTACGTCATCTCCGACGGCACCGACATCGGCGACCTGCACCAGACGGTGAAGGACGAGCAGGCCGGCAAGACCTACCACGTGCAGGCGGCCGAGGGTTCCACGTCCACGATCCGCGACGGCGAGACGGTGATGTACACCGAGAGCATCTCGGGCAACCTGCTCGGGCTGATCCCGATCACCTTCGACCCGGAGCACCCGCCGCCCCTGGACATCCCGCTCATCTACTTCACGAAGGTGACGGTCGTCCAGGCCGGCCAGTTCGGCGGCACGCTCCACATCCCGGGGCTGCACCAGTACACGACCGACTGACCGCCCCCGAGACCCGTTCGGGAGCCGCGACACGCCTGAGGGCGCCCCCTGTCGCAGGGGGCGCCCTCAGCGCCGTACGGAAGCCGTGCGCCCGGTGTCAGGCGCGGCGGGTCTCGCCCAGGTGCAGCACACGGACCATGTTGGTGGTGCCGGGCACGCCGGGGGGCGAACCGGCGGTGATCACGACGATGTCGCCCTCGCTGAACAGGCCGAGGCGGGCCGTCTCCTGGTCCACCAGGTCGACCATCTCGTCGGTGGTGTTCACGAACGGCACCACGTGCGGCTCCACGCCCCAGCTGAGCGCCAGCTGGTTGCGGGTCGACTCGTCGGTGGTGAAGGCGAGGATCGGCTGAGCGGCGCGGTAGCGGGACAGCCGGCGGGCGGTGTCACCGGACTGGGTGAAGGCCACCAGGCCCTTGCCGCCGAGGAAGTCGGCGATCTCGGCGGCGGCACGGGCCACCGAACCGCCCTGCGTGCGCGGCTTCTTGCCCGGCACCAGCGGCTGCAGGCCCTTGGAGAGCAGCTCCTGCTCGGCGGCGGTGACGATCTTCGACATCGTCTTCACGGTCTCGATGGGGTAGGCGCCCACCGACGACTCGGCCGACAGCATGACCGCGTCGGCGCCGTCCAGGATCGCGTTGGCCACGTCGGAGGCCTCGGCGCGGGTCGGCCGCGAGTTGGTGATCATCGACTCCATCATCTGGGTCGCCACGATCACCGGCTTGGCGTTGCGGCGGCACAGCTCGATGAGCCGCTTCTGCACCATGGGGACCTTCTCGAGCGGGTACTCGACGGCCAGGTCGCCGCGGGCGACCATGACGGCGTCGAAGGCCGCGACGACGTCCTCCATGTTCTCCACCGCCTGCGGCTTCTCCACCTTGGCGATGACGGGGACCCGGCGGCCCTCCTCGTCCATCACGCGGTGGACGTCGGCCACGTCCTTGGCGTCCCGGACGAAGGAGAGGGCGACCAGGTCGCAGCCCATGCGCAGCGCGAACCGCAGGTCCTCGACGTCCTTCTCGGACAGCGCGGGCACGTTGACCGCGGCACCGGGCAGGTTGATGCCCTTGTGGTCGGAGATGACGCCGCCCTCGATGACGATCGTCCTGACCCGGGGGCCCTCGACCGAGGTCACCTTCAGCTCGACGTTGCCGTCGTTGATGAGCACCTGGTCGCCCTTGGTGACGTCACCGGGCAGGCCCTTGTACGTCGTGCCGCAGATCGTCCGGTCGCCCGGCACGTCCTCGGTGGTGATGGTGAACTCATCACCGCGCACCAGCTCGACGGGACCCTCCGCGAAGGTCTCCAGACGGATCTTCGGGCCCTGGAGGTCGGCGAGGACACCGATGGCCCGGCCGGTCTCCTTGGCCGCGGCCCGGACCCGGTCGTACCGGCCCTGGTGCTCGGCGTGGGTGCCGTGGCTGAAGTTGAAGCGGGCCACGTTCATGCCGGCTTCGATCAGCGCTACGAGCTGCTCGTGGGAGTCGACCGCGGGGCCGAGAGTACAGACGATTTTCGAACGGCGCATGGGGCGATCCTATCGGTTTGTTTCGCTGCGGAATATTCCGTCTGGCGGAAAATACAAAAGGGCGGGATGCCGCTCAGGTGAGATTCCCTGAATCCTTTACCAGCGCGTAGGTCTGTGTCGCGATCTCCATTTCCTCGTCGGTCGGCACCACGGCCACCGCCACCCGCGCGCCCACGGGCGAGATCAGCCGCGCCGCGTCGCCCCGTACGGCGTTCAGCTCGCCGTCCACCGCCAGGCCGAGCCCCTCCAGGCCCGCCACGGCGGCCTCGCGCACCGGCGCCGCGTTCTCGCCCACGCCGGCCGTGAAGACCACCGCGTCCACCCGTCCGAGAACGGCGTAATAGGCGCCGATGTACTTCTTCAGCCGGTGAATGTAGATGTCGAAGGCCAGCCGGGCCCGCTCGTCGCCCTCGTCCACCCGGCGGCGGATCTCCCGCATGTCGTTGTCGCCGCACAGCCCGATCAGACCGCTCTTCTTGTTGAGAAGAGTGTCGATCTCGTCGGTGGACATTCCACCGACACGCATCAAATGGAAGATGACGGCCGGGTCCACGTCTCCCGAGCGCGTACCCATCACCAGCCCCTCCAAAGGCGTCAGCCCCATGGAGGTGTCCACGCACCGCCCGCCCCGCACCGCCGAGGCGGACGCCCCGTTGCCCAGGTGCAGCACGATGACGTTCACGTCCTCGGGCGCCCTGCCCAGCAGCCGCGCGGTTTCCCGGGAGACGTAGGCGTGCGAGGTGCCGTGGAAGCCGTAGCGGCGGACGCGGTGCGCGTCGGCGGTCTCGACGTCGATGGCGTAACGGGCCGCGGACTCCGGCATCGTCGTGTGGAAGGCGGTGTCGAAGACGGCGACCTGCGGCAGGTCGGGGCGCAGGGCCCGCGCGGTGCGGATGCCGGTGAGGTTGGCCGGGTTGTGCAGCGGGGCGACCGGGATGAGCCGCTCGATCTCGGCGAGGACCGCGTCGTCGACGACGGTCGGCTCGGTGAAGCGCAGGCCGCCGTGCACCACCCGGTGCCCGATCGCGGCCAGCTCCGGCGAGTCCAGGCCGAGGCCGTCCTTGGCCAGCTCCGCCGCCACGGCCTTCAGTGCCGCGTCGTGGTCGGGGATCTCCCCGCTCCACTCCCGGCTCTCGCCGCCCGACGGGGTGTGCTTGAGCCGTGCGGAGTCCTCGCCGATCCGCTCGACGAGGCCCACCGCCAGCCGGTCGCCGCCGCGCATGTCGAGGAGCTGGTACTTCACCGACGAGGAGCCGGAGTTGAGGACGAGGACGCGGGTCGGGGACGGGCTCACAGGTCGGACGCCTTCTCGCTGGGGGACTGCTGGGCCTGGATCGCCGTGATGGCGACGGTGTTGACGATGTCCTGGACGAGCGCGCCCCGGGACAGGTCGTTGACCGGCTTGCGCAGCCCCTGGAGGACCGGGCCCACGGCGATGGCGCCGGCCGAGCGCTGCACGGCCTTGTAGGTGTTGTTGCCGGTGTTCAGGTCCGGGAAGATCAGCACGCTGGCCTGCCCGGCGACCTCGGAGCCGGGCAGCTTGGTCGCGGCGACCGACGGCTCCACGGCGGCGTCGTACTGGATCGGCCCCTCGACGCGCAGGTCGGGCCGGTGCGCGCGCACCAGGTCGGTCGCCTCGCGCACCTTGTCGACGTCGGCGCCCGAACCGGACGTGCCCGTCGAGTACGACAGCATCGCGATCCGCGGATCCACCCCGAACCGCGCCGCCGTGGACGCCGACTGGGTCGCGATGTCGGCGAGCTGCTCGGCGTCCGGGTCGGGGTTGACCGCGCAGTCGCCGTAGACCAGCACCTTGTCGGCCAGGCACATGAAGAAGACGGAGGAGACGATCGAGGCGTCCGGCTTGGTCTTGATGATCTCGAACGCCGGGCGGATCGTCGCCGCCGTCGAGTGCACCGACCCCGACACCATGCCGTCGGCGAACCCTTCCTGCACCATCAGCGTGCCGAAGTAGTTCACGTCGGAGACGACGTCGTACGCCAGCTCCACGGTCACGCCCTTGTGGGCGCGCAGGGCGGCGTACTTCTCGGCGAAGGAGTCGCGCAGCTCGGAGACGGCCGGGTCGATCAGCTCGGCGCCCTCCAGGTCGATGCCCAGGTCGGCGGCCTTCTTGCGGATCTGCTCGACCGGGCCCAGCAGCGTCAGCTCGCACACGCCCCGGCGCAGCAGCACCTCCGCCGCGTGCAGCACCCGCTCCTCGGTGCCCTCCGGCAGGACGACCCGGCGCAGGTCGCTGCGGGCCTGCTCCAGCAGCTTGTGCTCGAACATCATCGGCGTGACGCGGTCGCTGCTCGGCGCGGAGACCCGCTTGCTGAGGTCGGCGGTGTCGACGTACCGCTCGAACAGGCCGAGGGCGGTCTCCGCCTTGCGCGGGGTGGCCGCGTTCAGCTTGCCCTCCAGGGAGAACAGCTGCTCGGCGGTGGGGAAGCTGTTGCCGGTCACCGAGAGCACCGGGGTGCCGGGGGCCAGCCGGTCGGCGAGGGTGAGGATGCCCTGGCCGGGCACCTCGTCCAGGGTCAGCAGGACCCCGGCTATCGGCGGGGTGCCGGCGCTGTGCGCGGCGAGCGTGCCGATCACCAGGTCGGCGCGGTCGCCGGGGGTGATGACCAGGCAGCCCGGCGTCAGGGCGGCGAGCAGGTTGGGCAGCATGGCCCCGCCGAAGACGAAGTCCAGCGCGTCGCGGGCGAGCCCCGAGTCGTCGCCGAGGACCACCTCGGCGCCCAGGGTGTGGGCGATCTGCGAGACGGTCGGCGCGGACAGCGCGGGCTCGTCCGGCACCACCCAGCACGGCACCGGCAGCCGGCCCGCGAGCCGCTCGGCGATCTCGTCCCGGTCCTCGCGGGTGACCCGGTTGGTCACCATCGCCAGGACGTCGCAGCCCAGCCCGTCGTAGGCGCGGAAGGCGTTGACGGTCTCGGCGAGCACGGACTCGGCGGTCTGCTTGCGGCCGCCCACGACCGGGACGACCGAGGCGCCGAACTCGTTGGCGAGCCGCGCGTTCAGCGACAGCTCGTCCGGGAGCTGGGTGTCCGCGAAGTCGGTGCCGAGGACGAGGACCACGTCGTAGTCCCGGGCGACCAGGTGGAAGCGGTCGACCAGGGCGGACACCAGTTCGTCCGTGCCCTGCTCGGCCTGGAGCGCGGACGCCTCCTGGTAGTCCATGCCGTACACGGTCGCGGGGTCCTGCGCGAGCCGGTAGCGGGCGCGCAGCAGCTCGAAGAGCCGGTCGGGCCCGTCGTGCACCAGGGGACGGAAGACGCCGACCCGGTCGACCTGCCGGGTCAGGAGCTCCATGACCCCCAGTTCGACGACCTGGCGGCCGTCGCCGCGGTCGATACCGGTCACGTACACGCTGCGCGTCACGCGTGCTCTCCGTTTCGTCTGGTGGCGGCTGTCCCGTGCACACAAAATCGCCCACCGGGGTGAGCGGAACCCTCTTGACAATACCTCCGGGGGTGGATAAGGCGCCCGTCAGTGCCGCGCGGTGCCCCGGGCGTGGAACAATTGGATCGGCTCACCGGTGTCAACAGCGAGCAGGAGACACAGCACGATGCGTATCGGCGTACTCACCGCAGGCGGCGACTGCCCCGGCCTGAACGCAGTGATCCGGTCGGTCGTGCACCGAGCGGTCGACAACTACGGCGACGAGGTCATCGGCTTCGAGGACGGTTACGCGGGCCTCCTCGACGGCCGCTACCGCGCCCTGGACCTGAACGCGGTCAGCGGCATCCTCGCCCGCGGCGGCACCATCCTCGGCTCCTCCCGGCTGGAGCGCGACCGGCTCCGCGAGGCCTGCGAGAACGCCGGCGACATGATCCAGAGCTTCGGCATCGACGCGCTGATCCCGATCGGCGGCGAGGGCACCCTCACGGCCGCCCGGATGCTGTCGGACGCCGGCCTCCCGGTGGTCGGCGTGCCGAAGACCATCGACAACGACATCTCCTCCACCGACCGGACCTTCGGCTTCGACACGGCGGTCGGCGTCGCCACCGAGGCGATGGACCGCCTGAAGACCACCGCCGAGTCCCACCAGCGCGTGATGGTCGTCGAGGTCATGGGCCGGCACGCCGGCTGGATCGCCCTGGAGTCCGGCATGGCCGCCGGCGCCCACGGCATCTGCCTGCCCGAGCGCCCCTTCGACCCCGCCGACCTGGTCAAGATGGTCGAGGCGCGGTTCTCCCGCGGCAAGAAGTTCGCCGTCGTCTGCGTCGCCGAGGGCGCCCACCCCGTCGAGGGCTCCATGGACTACGGCAAGGGCGCCATCGACAAGTTCGGGCACGAGCGCTTCCAGGGCATCGGCACCGCGCTGGCGTACGAGCTGGAGCGCCGGCTCGGCAAGGAGGCCAAGCCGGTCATCCTCGGCCACGTCCAGCGCGGCGGCGTACCCACGGCGTACGACAGGGTGCTCGCCACCCGCTTCGGCTGGCACGCGGTCGAGGCCGCGCACCGGGGCGAGTTCGGCCGGATGACGGCGCTGCGCGGCACGGACGTCGTGATGGTGCCGCTGGCCGAGGCCGTGACCGAGCTGAAGACGGTGCCGAAGGACCGGATGGACGAGGCGGAGTCGGTCTTCTAGCAGCCCTGCGGTGCCCTCAGGGGTGCCGCTCGACCGCCGCCCAGAAGTGCTCCACGATCCGGTCCAGGAAGTCGCGGCCGGCCGCGCCGGCGCCGCCGTTGCCGCCGCCCCAGCTGAGGGTGGCGGCCATGTGCCCCTGGTAGTCCTGGTGGAGCACCTGGAGGACGTTCTCCAGGACCCGCCGATCCAGCGGCGCCACCTTGGCGACCGGACGCACGTAACCCTGCCAGCGGGTGGTGACCGCGCTGGTCAGCAGTTCGGCGAGCCGCTCCTCGCGTCCCGTGACGGCCACGAAGTCGGGCAGCGCGAGGCCGAGCACGTCGGCGAGCGCGGCCGACTGCCGGTCGGTGCCGCGCCAGCCGTCCCCCTCCTCCATCCGCCGGTAGGCCGCGAGCGCCACGCCGACGGCGTGCGCCACGTCCTCCGGGGCCAGACCCCGGGCGATGCGGTGCTCCCGCAGGGTCCGCGGCCGGCCGATGAGATCGCCGGGCGAGCACCACAGCACCCCGGCGAGCGCGGTGAGTTCCGCGTTCCCGGGGGAGGCGGCGCCCCGTTCCCAGGCGATGACGAGGTCGGGGGTGACGTACGGCAGCCCGTACGACACCCGCATGGCGTGGGCGACGTGCTCGGGCCCCATGTTGAGGGCGGCACGCAGTCGGCGGGCGGCGAGGGCGTTGAACGGTGGACCCGACTGGTTCGGGTGAGGTGAGGGTCGGCGCACGCGCCACACCGTAGGGGCCCGGGGAGGCGCTGACTACAGGCTGTTCAGCCAGCGATACGGATCGTAGGAACCTACGGGCGCGACGGGGAGCGGCAGGGCGCCAGGGGGTGTGTGTGGACGCCGGGGGCGTGTGTGGATGCCGGGGGGCGCACCGGGCGCCGCCCCGCTCACCCCTTGACCGCCCCGCCCAGCGCGAATCCGCCGCCCAGCCGTCGGGAGATCAGCACGTAGAGCAGGACGACCGGTGTCGAGTACACGATCGAGAACGCCGCGAGCTGCCCGTACGCGACCATGCCCCGGTTGCCGAAGAAGTCGTTGATGCTCACCGAGGCGGGCATCTGGTCCGGGCTGAGCAGCAGCATGAAGGGGACGAAGAAGTTCCCCCACATCATCACGAACGAGAACACCGTCACCACCGCCACCCCGGGCCCCATCAGCGGCAGCACGATCCGCAGCAGCGACTGGAACGAGGAGGCGCCGTCCGTCCACGCCGCCTCCTCCAGCTCCTTGGGCACGCCGTCCATGAAGTTCTTCATCAGCCAGATCGCGAAGGGCAGTTGGGAGGCGGCGAAGAAGAAGATCGTCCCCTGCATGGTGTCGATCAGGTCGACCCGTACGAAGAGGGCGTAGACCGGCACCATGATCGCCGTGATCGGCAGGCTGGTCGCGAACAGGATGGTCAGCAGGAACGGCCGGTTCAGCCGCGACCGGAACCGGGAGAGCGGATACGCCGCCAGGGCCGCGCACACCACCGTCAGCAGGGTCGCCCCGCCGCACAGCATCAGACTGTTGAGCAGCGGCGTGAAGGTGATCTCCGGGGTGAGGACCGCGTCGAAGTGCTCCAGCGTCACTCCGTCGGGCACCTTCACCCTGAGGCTCGCGTGCGGGTCCAGGGCGGACAGCACGACCCAGGCCAGCGGCAGCACGAACGCGGCGGCGGCCACCAGCAGCCCGGCGTCGGCGGCCAGCCGCCGCCGGTCGCGCCGGGCGGCGGGGGCACGGCGGGCGGCGGTGGCGCGGCGGGGAGCGGGGGCGCGGCGGGACGCGGAGGCGCGGCGGGACGCGGAGGCGGACACCATCTCAGACCTCCGTCCGCAGCAGGCGCAGGTACACGACCGAGAACAGCGAGCCGATCACCAACAGCAGCAACGCCACCGCCGTGCCGTAGCCGATCAGACTGTTCTGGAAGGCCTGCTCGTACATGAACAGCGGCAGCGTCTGGCTCTTGCCGCTGGGCCCACCCCGCGTCATCACCCAGATCAGCCCGAAGACCGACAGCGTCTGGAGGGTGTTCAGCATGAGGTTGGTGCCGATGGAGCGGCGGATCATCGGCAGCGTGATGTGCCACATCCGGCGCCAGCCGCTCGCCCCGTCCACCTCGGCGGCCTCGGTGACCTCCTTGGGGATCTCGCTCAGCGCGGCCGAGTACACCAGCATCGAGAAGGCCGTGCCCCGCCACACGTTGGCGAAGGACACCGCCAGGATCGGCAGCGTGAACAGCCAGTTCTGGGAGGGCAGATGGAGCCAGTCGAGGATGGCGTTGAGGGTGCCCTCGCGGCGGAAGAAGGCGTAGAGCAGGAAGCCCGCCACCACCTCCGGCAGCACCCACGCCGTGACGACGATGCCGCCGGTGAGCGTACGCACCGGCTTCGACGCCCGCCGCATCAGCGAGGCCAGCGCCAGGCCCAGCGTGTTCTGCCCGATCAGCGAGGACAGCACCGTGAACACCAGGGTCAGCCAGACGGCGTTCAGGAACGCCTCGTCCTGGAACGCCCGCCGGAAGTTCTCCAGGCCGACGAAGGACTCCTCGGCCTGCCCGGTGAGCTGGAGGTCGGTGAAGGCGATGACGACGCAGTACGCGATCGGTCCGGCGAGGAAGAGCAGCAGCAGGACGACGGCGGGGGAGACGGGCAGGGCGCGCCACAGGGAGCGGCGCGCGGTGGCGGCGGTCACTTGCGGACCACCTGGTCGTCGGTGGCCTCCTTGAGCGCCTCGTCGTAGCCGCGAGCCGCCTCCTCGACCGACTTGTCGCCGGTCGTCACGCCCTCCATCGCCTCCTGGATGGCGACGGACACCTTCGGGTACGCCGGGTAGGCGGGCCGGTAGTGGGTGTGCTCGACGAGGTCGGTGAAGAACTCGATGCCGGGCTGGGCGTCGACGTACGCCGGATCGTCCGCGACGTCCTCGCGGACCGCGATGCCCGAGTTGGCGACGTACCACTTCTGGGCATTGGCCCTGGTCTGCATCGTCTTGACGAACTCGAAGGCCAGGTCGGGGTTGGCCGCCTTGGCCGGGATCGACCACGTCCAGCCGCCGGACATGCTCACCTTGCCGGGAGCCTGGCCGTTCTGCGTCGGCATGGCCGCGAGCCCCAGCTCCTTCGACCACTCGGGCCACTCGTGCCCGCTGCCCTCCAGCCAGTCCTGCGGCAGCCAGGAGCCGTCCAGGGCGATGCCCAGCTTGCCCTGCGGCAGCAGCTCGCCACGCACCTTCGTGCCGAAGTTGGGGTCGAGCGCGTCGGAGACCTCCGGGCCGAGCTTCTCCTTGTAGACCGTCTCGACGAAGGCGAGGGAGTCCTTGAACCCCTGCCCCGCCGCGATCCACTTCTTGCTGCCCTTGTCGTACAGCGGGTCCGTTCTCCCGTCGTTCGTGCCGTACAGCAGCATCTGGAAGCCCTGCATGGTGGCCGCCTCGCCGGCGGGCTTGCCCGTGTACACGTTGAGCGGTGTGACGCCGGGGACCTTCTCCTTGATGGCGCGGGCGGCGTCGAGGACCTCGTCCCAGGTCCTCGGCTGCCAGTCGGCGGGCAGACCGGCCTTGGCGAACACGTCCTTGCTGAACCACAGGCCCCGGGTGTCCGTCCCGTCCGGGACGCCGTACGTCTTGCCGTCCTCGCCCTTCGCCGCCGCCTTCGCGGTGTCGATGAACCGGTCCCAGTCCTTCCACTTCGCCAGGTACTCGTCGAGGGGCTTCAAGTACCCGCTGGTGATGTCGGAGTTGATGAGGAAGGTGTCCTCGTAGACCAGGTCCGGCGCGGTCTTGGGGGAGCGGAGCATCTGCTGGAGCTTGGTGTAGTACTCCGAGTCCGGCGCCTTGATCGGCACCAGCTCGACCTTCTTTCCCGGGTTCGCCTTCTCGAACTGCTCCTTGATGCCGGCGAGATAGGTGTCCATCACCTTGATGGAGTTGTCCGTCGACTGCTTGAAGGAGACCTTCACCGTGTCCGGATCGCCGCCGGAACCGCTTGAGCAGGCGGTGAGGGCGGTGGAGGCGAGCGCGGTGAGGGTGAACAGGGCGGTGATCCGGACGGACCGGACGGACCGGACGGTGGGACGCACGGGCAAGACCTCCTACGGGCACGACGCTGTGGCCGGGACGGCTGCTCGGCGAACGTAAGAGGAGTGGTCTAGTCAGGTCAATGCGTGTGCGGTGGACAACTCGTGCTCACCGCCCCCGCTCGGGCTCCCGCACCCACCGGTACACCAACTCGGGCCGCCCCACTTGCCCGTACTGCGGCCGGCGTCCGGCCCGGCCCGCGGCCACCAGGTGCTCCAGGTACCGCCGGGCCGTGATGCGCGATATGCCGACGGCCTCGGCCACACCGGCGGCGGTGAGGCCCTGTGCCGAGGCGCGCAAGGCGTCCGTCACCCGCTCCAGCGTCGGCCCGCTCAGCCCCTTGGGCAGGGCGGCCGGGCCGGGTGCCCGGAGGGTGGCCAGGGCGCGGTCCACCTCGTCCTGGCCGCTGGCCTCCCCTACGGCGTTCCGGAACTCCGCGTACCGCACGAGCCGGTCGCGCAGGGTGGCGAAGGTGAACGGCTTCAGCACGTACTGGACGACGCCCAGGGACACGCCCTCCCGGACGACCGCCAGGTCCCGGGCCGACGTCACCGCTATCACGTCGGTGTGGTGCCCCGCCGCCCGCAGTGAGCGCGCGAGCTGCAGTCCGTGCACGTCCGGCAGGTGCAGGTCGAGCAGGAGCAGGTCCACCGGCGTACGGTCCAGCACGCGCCGAGCCTCCGCGCCCGTGTGCGCCTTGCCGACGGCCGTGAACCCCGGCACCCGGCCGACGTACATCACGTGCGCGTCGGCGGCGACGGGGTCGTCCTCGACGACCAGGACGCGGATGGGCTGCTCGGCGGTGCTCATACGGCACCCCCGGCGTCCGGTCCGCCGGCCGGGGCGCCCGGGACCCGCGGTGCCGGGGCGCCCCCGTCCGGGAGGCCGCCCTCGGAGCCGGGCCGCGACCCGCCCCGGGAGCCGCCCCCGGTACGGTCCAGCGGCAGCCGGGTCTCGAAGCAGGCGCCGCCGCCCTCGGCCTCCGTGACGGTCAGCGTGCCGCCGTGCCGCCGCACCGCCTGCCGGACCAGCGCCAGCCCGAGCCCCCGCCCGGCCTCGTCGGACGGCTTGGTCGAGAAGCCCCGCTCGAAGACCAGGTCGGCATGGGCGGGATCGACCCCGGCACCGGTGTCCGAGACCCGCAGCACCAGCTCGGAGCCGCCCCCGGCCGCCTCCGTGTACGCCGACACCGTCACCCGCGACGGGACCGCGCCCTGGGCGGCGTCCACCGCGTTGTCGACCAGGTTGCCCAGGATCGTGACCAGGTCCCGGGCGGGCAGGGACGGGGGCAGCAGGCCGTCGTCCAGGCGGCTGTCCCGTGACATCACCAGCTCCACCCCCCGCTCGTTGGCCTGCGCCGTCTTGCCCAGCAGCAGGGCGGCCAGCACCGGCTCGCCGACCGCGGCCACCACCTGGTCGGTGACCGCCTGCGCCAGCTCCAGCTCGGCGGTCGCGAACTCCACGGCCTCCTCCACCCGCCCCAGCTCGATCAGCGAGACGACCGTGTGCAGCCGGTTGGCGGCCTCGTGCGCCTGCGACCGCAGGGCCTGGCTGAAGCCGCGCTCGGAGTTCAGCTCGCCGGTCAGCGACTGCAACTCGGTCACGTCCCGCAACGTCACCACCGTGCCCCGGCGCTCACCGCCGGAGACCGGCGAGGTGTTCACCACCAGCACCCGCCGGTCGGTCAGGTGCACCTCGTCCACCCGCGGCTCCGACGCCAGCAGCGCCCCCGTCAGCCGCGCCGGCAGCCCCAGCTCCGCGACCGAGGCGCCCACCACGTCACCGCCCACGCCGAGCAGCTCCCGTCCGCCGTCGTTGATCAGCGCGACACGGTACTGCCCGTCCAGCATCAGCAGCCCCTCCCGTACGGCGTGCAGCGCGGCCTGATGGTAGTCGTGCATCCGGCTCAGCTCGTCCGCGTTCATGCCGTGCGTGTGCCGGCGCAGCCGCGCGTTGATCACGTACGTGCCGACCGCGCCGAGCAGCAGCGCCCCGGCCGCGACCCCGAGCAGCGCCGTGAGCTGCTCCCGCGCCCGCTTGCTGATCTCCTCCACCTTGATGCCGGCGCTGACCAGGCCGACGATCCGCTCGCCGTCCCGTACCGGTGTGACCGCCCGGACCGAGGGACCGAGCGTGCCCGTGTACGTCTCGGTGAAGGTCTCCCCGCGCCGCGCGCGCTCGATGTGCCCGCGGAAGGGGTGGCCGATCTGCCTCGGGTCGGGGTGGGTCCAGCGGGTCCCCTCCGGATCCATGATCGTCACGAAGTCCACGTCGGTGTCCCGCATGACCCGCACCGCGTACGGCTGGAGCCGCGCCGTCGGGTCCGGGGCGGCGATGGCCGCCGGCACGGACGGCGAGTCGGCTATCGCGAGCGCGACGGCCCTGGCCTGCCGCCCGGCCGCGTCCTGCGCCTGCCCCCGGTCGCTGATGTACGTGAACAGCGCGTACCCGGCGACCACGACCGCGATCAGCACGGCCTGCATGGCGAAGAGCTGACCGGCCAGGCTGCGGGGTCCGGGAACGCGGAGGAGCATGCCGCCAGTCTCTCTCCTGGCCGATTGTGAACTAAATGAACGCAAGGGTGACCGCGCTCACAGGCCGGGAGATAGTCACCCCATCCCCGAACACACCCCCGGACGTGAGCCGCACGCCGGTGATGCCGACGACGTCGTCAAGGAGGGCCGCCGTGACCAGCGAAGCCGCTACGGCACCTGCCGCACCCAAAGCCAAGCGCGACCGCACGCACTATCTCTACATCGCCGTGATCATCGCGGTCGCCCTCGGTATCGCCGTCGGTCTGATCGCCCCCGACTTCGCGACCGAGCTGAAGCCGCTGGGCACCGGCTTCGTGAACCTGATCAAGATGATGATCTCGCCGATCATCTTCTGCACGATCGTGCTGGGCATCGGCTCCGTGCGCAAGGCGGCCAAGGTCGGCGCGGTCGGCGGCATCGCGCTGGGCTACTTCCTGGTGATGTCGCTGGTGGCCCTGGCCATCGGCCTGGTCGTCGGCAACATCCTCGACCCGGGCACCGGCCTCGCGGTCACCGACGCCGTCAAGGAGACCGGCCAGGCTCAGGTCGACGCGGAGGCCAAGGGCACGACCGAGTTCCTGCTCGGCATCATCCCGACGACGATCGTCTCGGCGTTCACCTCGGGCGAGGTCCTCCAGACCCTGCTGGTCGCCCTGCTCTGCGGCTTCGCGCTCCAGGCCATGGGCTCCGCCGGGCAGCCGGTGCTGCGCGGCATCGAGCACATCCAGCGGCTGGTCTTCCGCGTCCTGGCCATGATCATGTGGGCGGCGCCGATCGGTGCCTTCGGTGCCATCGCCGCCGTGACCGGCTCGGCCGGCGTCGACGCCCTCAAGAGCCTGGCCGTCCTGATGCTCGGCTTCTACGTCACCTGCTTCCTGTTCGTCTTCCTGGTGCTGGGCGCGCTGCTGCGGTTCGTCGCCGGCGTCAACGTCCTCTCGCTCTTCAAGTACCTGGGCCGCGAGTTCCTGCTGATCCTGTCCACCTCCTCCTCGGAGTCGGCGCTGCCGCGCCTCATCGCGAAGATGGAGCACCTGGGCGTCAGCAAGCCGGTGGTCGGCATCACCGTCCCGACCGGCTACTCCTTCAACCTCGACGGCACCATGATCTACATGACCATGGCCTCGCTGTTCATCGCCGACGCCATGGGCACGCCGATGTCGATCGGCGAGCAGATCCCGCTGCTGCTGTTCCTGCTGGTCGCCTCGAAGGGCGCCGCCGGTGTCTCCGGTGCCGGTCTGGCGACGCTGGCCGGCGGTCTCCAGTCGCACAAGCCGGCCCTGGTGGACGGCATCGGCCTGATCGTCGGCATCGACCGCTTCATGAGCGAGGCCCGCGCCCTCACCAACTTCGCGGGCAACGCCGTCGCCACCGTGCTGATCGGCACCTGGACCAAGGAGATCGACCGGGGCCGGGTGGACGAGGTGCTCGCCGGCCGGGCCCCGTTCGACGAGAAGACCCTGCTGGACGACGGCTCCGACGCCGGGGACGACGCGGCCGGGCTGCCCGAGCAGGGCGGCGGCGAGAAGGAGCTGGCCCGGGCCTGACGCCCACGCGGCACCCCGTACCCCGGGCGGCTGAGGTGCTCCCCCCGTTGCTCAGCCGCCCGGCCCCACGCCCCACGCCCCGCGCCTTCCGGCGCGGGGCGTTCCGGCTTCTTGCCTTGACGCCCGCGTCAAGGCTTACGTTCGTCCGCATGCGAATCGGCGAGCTGGCAGCACGGGCCGGGACCACCACGCGGACGCTGCGGTACTACGAGTCGCGGGGGCTGCTGCCCGCGCGGCGCGCCGGCAACGGCTACCGGACGTACGACGAGGACGACCTGAAGCTGCTGCGGCAGATCAGGACGCTCCAGGACTTCGGGTTCGACCTGGAGGAGACGCGCCCCTTCGTGGAGTGCCTGCGCGCCGGGCACCCCGAGGGCGACGCGTGCCCGGCGTCCCTGGTGGTCTACCGGCGCAAGCTGGCGGAGCTGGACGCGCTGATCGAGCAGCTCACGTCGGTGCGGGCGCAGGTGGGCGCGCAGCTGGCGCGGGCCGAGGCGGCGGTTCCGGGGGGCCCGGAGCCCAAGTGCGAACTGGGAGGACACGCATGACGAGCAGCGGGGTGCCCGAGGTGACGGACGCGGATTTCGCGGCGGAGGTGATCGGGGCGGAGCTGCCCGTGCTGGTGGAGTTCACCGCGGACTGGTGCCCGCCGTGCCGGCAGATGGCCCCGGTGCTCAGCGCCCTGGCCGAGGAGGAGGGGGACCGCCTGCGGGTGGTGCAGCTGAACGTCGACCGGAATCCGGTGACCACGAACGCGTACAAGGTGCTGTCGATGCCGACGTTCATGGTGTTCCGCGACGGTGAGCCGGTGAGGTCGATGGTGGGCGCGCGGCCGAAGCGGCGTCTGCTGGAGGAGCTGTCCGACGTCGTCTGACCGGCCCGGAACACGGAAAATCCCCCGAGCAATTGCGCCCGGGGGATTTCTTTGCGTATATTCATTGATTCGTGACTTCGATGGAAGAAGCCGCGAAAGAAGTTCAGTGAGCACAGTATATCCGGGCGGGAGTGGAATTGTCAAACAGCGAATTTCCGGACGATGAATTGCGGCACGAGCAGGAATTCGTCGACGGACTGTACGCGCGTGTGGACGCGCTGCGCGGTGACACCGAGGACTCGGTCACCCACGCGCTGGCGCAGGGCAACACCCCCATGCAGGCCCGGCTGGAGCGGGACATCCTGGTCGCGGAGCGCTCCGGGCTGCTCGCCGCGCTCAACGCGGTGGACGGCTCCCTCTGCTTCGGCCGGATCGACCTCACCTCCGGTGCCGGCCACCACATCGGCCGCATCGGGCTGCGGGCCGACGACGCCGAACGCACCCCGGTCCTGATCGACTGGCGGGCCGACGTCGCCCGGCCCTTCTACCTGGCCACCGGCCACACCCCGATGGGCCTGCGCCGCCGACGGCACATCGCGAGCGAGGGCCGCACGGTCACCGCCCTGCACGACGAGATCCTCGACCTCGGCGACGAGACCCGCACCGGCCACGAGGACCCGTCCGGCGACGCCGTGCTGCTCGCCGCGCTGAACTCCGCGCGCACCGGCCGCATGGGCGACATCGTGCAGACCATCCAGGCCGACCAGGACCGCATCATCCGCGCCCCGCACCGGGGCGTCCTGGTCGTCGAGGGCGGCCCCGGCACCGGCAAGACCGCCGTCGCGCTGCACCGCGCCGCCTACCTCCTCTACGAGCACCGCGAGCTGCTCGCCAAGCGCGCCGTCCTCATCGTCGGCCCGAACCCCGCCTTCCTCGGCTACATCGGCGAGGTGCTGCCCTCGCTCGGCGAGACCGGCGTGCTCCTCGCCACCGTCGGCGAGCTGTTCCCCGGCGTGAAGGCCACCGGGACGGACACGCCCGAGGCGGCGGCCGTGAAGGGCCGGGCCGACATGGCCGACGTGCTGGCCGAGGTGGTCCGGGCCCGGCAGGCGCTGCCCGACCCGGTCATCGCGATCGAGCACGACCGCGAGATCCTCATGCTCGACGACGACCTGGTCAACGTCGCCCGCGAGCGCACCCGCGCCGCGAAACTGCCGCACAACGCGGCCCGCGAGCACTTCGAGGGCCACATCCTCAACACCCTCACCGACATGGTCGCCGAGCGCATCGGCACCGACCCCTACGACGGCTCCAACCTCCTCGACCCCAGCGACATCACCCAGATCCGCGACGAACTCGCCGAGAACCCCGAGGTCTGGGCGGCCGTCGACCAGCTGTGGCCCCGCCTCACCCCGCAGCGCCTGGTCGCCGACTTCCTCGCCGCCCCCGAGGACTTCCTGCCCGCCGAGGACGCCGCCGTCGTCCGCCGCCCGGTCACCCGGCGCTGGACCGTCGCCGACGTGCCCCTGCTGGACGAGGCCGCCGAACTGCTCGGGGAGGACGACCGGATCGCCCGCTCCCGCGCCGAACGCGAACGGCAGCGGCAGATCGCCTACGCGCAGGGCGTGCTGGACGTGTCGTACGCGTCCCGGACCTACGAGTTCGAGGACAAGGACGAGGAGGAGGCGGAGGTCTTGTCGGCGCACGACATCATCGACGCCGAGCGGTTCGCCGAACGCCACGAGGAGGACGACCACCGCAGCGCCGCCGAGCGCGCCGCGGCCGACCGCACCTGGGCGTTCGGGCACATCATCGTGGACGAGGCGCAGGAGCTGTCCCCGATGGCCTGGCGGCTGCTGATGCGCCGCTGCCCGACCCGCTCCATGACCCTGGTCGGCGACCCGGCGCAGACCGCGGAGGCGGCCGGTGTCGGCTCCTGGTCGAAGATCCTCGCCCCCTATGTCGAGGACCGCTGGGAGCACACCCGCCTGGGCGTCAACTACCGCACCCCGGCCGAGATCATGGACGTGGCGGCGGCCGTGGTCCGCGCCGAGGACCCGTCCTTCGCCCCGCCGAGTTCGGTACGGTCCACCGGCGTACGGCCCTGGATCCGCGCGGTCGACGACCTCCCGTCGGCCGTCGCCGAGGCGGCCCGGGAGCTGACCCCCGAGGAGGGCCGCCTCGCCGTCATCGCCCCGCGCGAGCTGCACCGGGCCCTCGCCGCCCGGCTGGACGGCGTGACGGCGGGCGCCGAACCCGACCTGACCCACACGGTGGTCCTCCTGGACCCGCGTCAGTCCAAGGGCCTGGAGTTCGACTCCGTCCTGGTCGTCGAACCCGGCCGCTACGGCACCAGCGACCTGTACGTGGCCCTCACCCGGGCCACCCAGCGGCTCGGCGTCCTGCACACCGAGCCGCTGCCGAAGGGACTGGCCGACGCCTCCTGACCGCCGGGCCGGGCCCGCTCAGGCCGGCCGCAGCCACACCGTCGCCAGGGGCGGCAGGGTCAGCCGGACGCTCGCCGGGCGGCCGTGCCATCCCTGGGGTTCGGGCTTGACCGGGTCGGGGTTGCCCACGCCGCCGCCGCCGTACCGCGCGGCGTCGGTGTTGAGCACCTCGTGCCAGGCGGGGACGTCGTCCGGGACGCCGAGCCGGTAGTCGGCGCGCACGACCGGGGCGAAGTTCGACACCGCGAGCAGCGGGGTGCCGTCGGCGTCCAGGCGCAGGAACGCGAGGACGTTGTCCTCGGCGGCGTCCCCCACCACCCACGAGAAACCGGAGGGGTGGACGTCGCACCGCCACAGCGCGGGCGTGTCCCGGTACACGGTGTTCAGGTCCCGGACCAGGTCCAGGACGCCCCGGTGGTCCGCCGCCGCCCCGTACTCCGGGTCGAGCAGCCACCAGTCCGGGCCGCGCGCCTCGGACCACTCGGCGCCCTGCGCGAACTCCTGCCCCATGAACAGCAGCTGCTTGCCCGGGTGGGCCCACATGAAGCCCAGGTAGGCCCGCAGGTCGGCGCGCTGCTGCCACCAGTCGCCCGGCATCTTCGACACCAGCGACTTCTTGCCGTGCACCACCTCGTCGTGCGATATCGGCAGCACGTAGTTCTCGCTGTACGCGTAGACCATCGAGAAGGTCATCTCGCCGTGGTGGTACTTGCGGTGCACCGGCTCGTGGCTCATGTACTGGAGCGAGTCGTGCATCCAGCCCATGTTCCACTTCAGCCCGAACCCGAGCCCGCCGAAGCCGCTCGGCCCCTGGTGGTGCGTGGCCCGCGTGACCCCGTCCCAGGCCGTCGACTCCTCCGCGACGGTCACGACCCCCGGCACCCGCCGGTACAGCGTCGCGTTCATCTCCTGGAGGAACGCCACCGCGTCCAGGTTCTCCCGCCCGCCGTGCTCGTTCGGCGTCCACTGGCCCGGCTCGCGCGAGTAGTCCAGGTAGAGCATCGAGGCGACGGCGTCGACCCGCAGCCCGTCGATGTGGAACTCCTCGCACCAGTACACGGCGTTGGCGACCAGGAAGTTGCGCACCTCGCGCCGCCCGAAGTCGAACTCCAGCGTGCCCCAGTCCGGATGCGCCGCCCGCAGCGGGTCGGAGTGCTCGTACAGCGGGCGCCCGTCGAACTCGGCCAGCGCCCAGTCGTCGCGCGGGAAGTGCGCCGGCACCCAGTCCATGAGGACGCCGATCCCGGCCTGGTGCAGCCTGTCCACCAGGTACTTGAAGTCGTCCGGGTCGCCGAGGCGGGCCGTGGGGGCGTAGAAGCCGGTGACCTGGTAGCCCCAGGAGCCGCCGAAGGGGTGCTCGGCGACCGGCATCAGCTCGACGTGCGTGAAGCCCAGGTCGGCGACGTACGCCGGGAGCTGCTCGGCCAGTTCCCGGTAGGTCAGCCCCGGGCGCCAGGACGGCAGGTGCACCTCGTACACCGACATCGCGGCCTCGTGCGCGGGCGCGTCCGCGCGGCGGGCCAGCCACTCCTCGTCGCCCCACGTGTAGGCGGAGGTGTGCACGACGGACGAGGTGGCCGGCGGCACCTCCGTACGGCGGGCCAGCGGGTCCGCGCGGAACGTGCGCGAGCCGTCGGGCCGGGTGATCTCGAACTTGTACAGCTCGCCCGGGCCGACCCCGGGCAGGAACAGCTCCCACACGCCGGTGCCGCCCAGTGAGCGCATCGGGTGCCCGGTGCCGTCCCAGAAGTTGAAGCCGCCGGCCACCCGGACCCCGCGCGCGTTCGGCGCCCACACGGTGAAGCGGGTGCCGAGGACGCCCTCGTACGTCGCCGGGTGCGCGCCGAGCGCCTGCCAGAGCTGCTCGTGCCGTCCCTCGCCGATCAGGTGCAGGTCCAGGTCGCCCAGCGTGGGCAGGAAGCGGTAGGGGTCCTCGGTCTCCTGGACCGTCCCCTCGTACGTCACCAGGAGCCGGTGGACGGGCACCTCCTGGAGCGGCAGCAGCCCGGAGAAGAACCCGTCCCCGTCGTCGTGCAGGTCGAGCCGCAGCTCCCCGGACAGGACCGTCACCGCCCGCGCGTACGGCCGGAAGGCCCGGAAGGCGACCCCGCCGGGCACCCGGTGGGCGCCGAGCACGGAGTGGGGGTCGTGGTGCGTGCCGGCGAGCAGCCGCTCCCGGTCGACGGCGTCCATGGCCGGGGAGACGGCGGTCTCGGCCGGCACCACCGCCTTCACGGCCTTCCTGGCGGCCGGCTTCTTCGCCGCCGTCTTCCCGGCCGCTGTCTTCTTCGCCGCCGTCTTCTTCGCTGCCGTCTTCTTCGCGGCGCCCTTGCTCGCGGACGCCTTGCTCGCGGTGGCCTTCTTCGTGGTCGTCTTCTCGGCCACCGCTTTGCGGGTCGGCGCCTTCTTCTTCGCGGCGCTCTTCTCCTCGGCCGTCTTCTCCTCGGCCGTCTTCTTCGGGTCGGGACCGCTGGACGAGGGGCGGGGGGTCACGGGCGGAGCCTCCTGGGCGAGGTGCTGGACGAGGTGGGGTCGGAAGAGGGCGTCATGCCGGATCGGGGGTGGCCAGGCGGCGCACCGCGGACAGGGGCACCGCGAGCCAGTCGGGGCGGTGCCGGGCCTCGTACACGACCTCGTAGACCGCCTTGTCCGTCTCGAGGGCGCGCAGCATCACCGGATCGGTGCGCGGATCGTGTCCGGCGGCCTCCGCGTACCCGGTGCAGTACGCGGCCCGGCACGCCTCGGCCCAGCCCGGCACCGGGGCGTCGGCCGCGTGCGCGGCGTAGTCGAAGGAGCGCAGCATCCCGGCGACGTCCCGCAGCGGCGGCTGCGGCAGGCGCCGTTCGGCCAGCGGCCTCGCCGGCTCCCCCTCGAAGTCGATCAGCGACCAGGCACCGGAGGGCGAGCGCAGGCACTGGCCGAGGTGGAGGTCGCCGTGGACGCGCTGGGCCGTCCAGGTGCGGCCGTCGGCGGCCAGGTCGGCCAGCGCCGTGAACGCCGTGCGCAGGGCGGGGGCGTACGGCCTGAGCAGGGGTACCGCCTGGGCGGCCGCCGCCAGCCGTTCGGTCATGGCGTCGGCGAGCTGACGCACCTGGCCCTGGCCGAGGGTGACGGTCGGCAGCGCGCGGGCCAGCGCGGTGTGCACCTCGGCGGTGGCCCGCCCCAGCGCCCGCGCCTCGGCCCCGAAGTCCTCCCCCTTGGCCAGCTCGCGCAGGGCCAGCTCCCAGCCGTCGGTGGCACCCTGCATGTAGGGCTGGAGCACGCCCAGCACCCAGGAGCGGCCGGCCAGGTCCGCCACCATCCATCCGGCGGGTGCGGGCACCCGGGGGCAGCCCTCGCGGGCCAGCGCCAGCGGCAGCTCCAGGTCGGGGTTGACGCCGGGCACGATCCGGCGCAGCAGCTTGAGAATGAACGTATCTCCGTACACGACCGACGAGTTGGACTGCTCGGCCGTCATCAGCCGGGGCACCAGCCCGGGGCGTATCTCCTGGTCCCCCTCCCGCTCGAAGCGGAGCCCGCCGATGCGCGCCCGGGTGCGCAGGGCCTCCAGGAGCACTTCGGCGGGCCGGGTGTCGTGCAGGGCGTCATAGGCGGTGCGGCCGGCCAGTGGGCCCTCGGTGACATGTCCGACGAGCGCGGGCGCCAGCCGGGGCGGCAGCGCCTCGCGCGTGCCTATGAGGAGCTGGTAGCAGTCGCCGGGCTCCTCGGGCGCGCCCGGGGCGAGCTGCTGGTGGGCCCGCACCAGGACGTGGTGCAGTCCGATGCGGGCGTCGGCCGGGAGCAGCTCGGTGGCGGCGACCAGCGAGAACCCGGTGACCGGACGCCCCTTGCCCGCGAACCACCGCTGCCGCGGCAGCCAGTCCCGCAGCAGTGGATCGAGTGACGCAAGCAGGCCTGGCGGGTTCGTGACGGTGCGTGTGACGGCTTCCGGCATGGCGACGCGTCCTTTCCCCGGGTGGTCGGGGTGTTACTGATGCGTGCCCCGGGCGGGGCGGTGAAAACCGCCCCGCGCCGGGGATCGGGCCCCTGTGGCTCAGAGGGCGTCTAGACGGCGTCCTTGCGGAGCCGGAACCAGTAGAAGCCGTGCCCCCCGAGGGTCAGCAGGTACGGCAGTTCGCCGACCGCCGGGAAGCGGACTCCGCCGAACAGCTCCACCGGATGGCGTCCGGCGAAGGCGCTCAGGTCCAGTTCGGTGGGCTGCGCGAACCGCGAGAAGTTGTGCACGCACAGCACCAGGTCGTCCTCGTACTCCCGCAGGAAGGCCAGGACCGCGGGGTTGGAGGAGGGCAGTTCGGTGTACGAGCCCAGGCCGAAGGCCACGTTCTGCTTGCGGATCTCGATCATGCGCCGGGTCCAGTGCAGCAGGGAGGACGGCGAGGCCATGGACGCCTCGACGTTCGTGACCTGGTAGCCGTAGACCGGGTCCATGATCGTGGGCAGGAACAGGCGCCCCGGGTCGGACGACGAGAAGCCCGCGTTGCGGTCCGGCGTCCACTGCATCGGCGTGCGCACG